>JAIVWA010000062.1:8088-12832 GCA_049190255.1 Gammaproteobacteria bacterium
GACCTGTTTTAACAAAAATACGAACTTAGAACCTTAATTGTTATTTCTTTGCATAAAATGCAAAGAAATAACAATTAAGGTTCTAATATAGCTTTTGGGTAATTTCGACTTCAACACTCTTTGCAAGCAGATATCGTATATATGCCATTGTAAGAAAGGCCTCTTTTCTTAGCAAGCATCTTTATTTTTTAAATACCAATGGGTCAAATTTCATTGTAACCGGGGTGAGCTTTGGCCTCTTAAAGCTCTCATCATATTCTTTGAGATCCTCCCAGTAATCTGCGATAGAATGTTTTCCCCAGAATTTTATTTCCTCACTTTCTGATTTAAAATCAGGCAATTTCATTTTAACCACTTTTCCTTCTTTTACGGTTTGTTATATATTTGAAACTATAGGCTTTACAAACTGGGATTCTGAGTCCCAGGGAAACAGAATCCAGGTGTCCTGGCTGACGAATACCTAAGTTGAGCGATTGTCGAGGTTGCCGCAGATACAAGGAAGATGTCGTTGCGCTATAGTCGCTTATGCGGGGCTGCATCTGACGCCGTAGATGCGGTGAGATCGGCAATCCCGAAGGGTTTCAAAATTGTAAATCAGAGTGATGGAATCAGGAATGCGCTTATCTGACACTGAAAAATACCACAGACTCATACTCAGATTTGAATCGGTCTGCTTCGTTAAGAGCTTATTTATAGGGGCAAAGGAAATATGGTATATAGTGTAATTAAAATATTCTGTATGGCACAAAAAAGTATTGCCGTCTCCAAGATCCTGCCGGTCATCGGACTCAAATCCATCCAAAAAGCTTCCAACCGAAAATTTCCAACGGCCCGCCATTTTCAACGGAATCCATAGAATTTACAAACCGCCATGCTTGACACCCGTTCCTTATTAAGGCTAAATGACCCGGAATCCTTTGCTTGCTATCAGTGAATTCAGATGACTTTTTACGAAACCATCAATTATAAAAAAACGATCATAAAAATGACAGCGCGACACGCGGCGCCTGCTCTGTGCGAGCGACATCCACTCCGCCTCCGGCGGATCAATATTCAATTTTCAATAGTCAATTCCGGCTTGCCCGGGTTAGGTCAGCACCCATGCCGAATCGGGAACTAAGTGTCGTTGTAATGCCCAGCGGGGCATTGCAGACAGAATGGATCGAAACAAAAGAAAATATCAAAAAAAGCAGCCGGCTGTTGCAGCAAGAAATTTTCAACCGATTTGTCGACGATGCCGATAGCGGGCTTCTCTTTTTGGGTTTTTGTGATAAAAATGTCACGCTTTCGCCCTCCCTTGAGTACTGGCGAGATTTCGCAGGACTGTTTACCCGGCAATTAAGCCGGACGCCTGAACTTGAACTCTTTCGCCACAAAACGCACATCGCCGTTGATGAAAATCAGCTCGTCCATTTTACAAACAGCGCCCCGTTAATGCCGGGCGCTGAATATATAAGCGTAGAACTGCTTAAAACAGTGTGGTCAAAACTCAATGCGGCGTTTTCGCGAGAGATTAAATCCTATAAAGGTACCGTTGCAGAATTTATCCGGACCTATAGCCCGGAAGTACATCTGGTGGGCCGGGTATTTTTTCATCTGGTTGAAAATAAAGATGAGAATTATCCCTTTGCGTTTTTAGCCACTTATTCCACCCGATTGAACCAGCAGGGGAAATCAAAACACCTGCCCCTCAAATACGCCTTAAAAGAATATGAATCCGACCGGGACAAATTGCTGGAACTGCTGGCAACTGTCTATTTGGCCGCCGGACAAAGCCCATTATTAGCCCAGCTGCTTGACACCGGAGAATTGTTTCACCCCATGACCTGGTCAACGGCGAAGGCCTTTTCATTTTTAAAAGAAGTTGCAGTCTATGAAAACTGCGGTATTTTGTGCCGCATTCCGAACTGGTGGCAGGGCAAACCAACAAGAGTCGGCATAAATATAAGTGTCGGTGACACAAAACCGTCTTTCGTCGGCATGGACGAAATTTTAAATTTTGATGTGCGGTTGGTTCTGGGTGACAGCGAAATTTCCCCGGAAGAAGCCAAACGGCTGCTGCAGGAGTCGGAAGGACTTGCCTTTATCAAAAACAAATGGGTGGCGGTAGATCCTGAAAAACTGAAGCAAACCCTGGAGGCCTATGAGAAAGCAAAGAAAATGATGGCTGAACAAGGTTTAAGCCTGAAAGATGCCATGCGTTTGCAGCTGACGCCCGAAAAGTTGCTGGATGGGTCTGCTGCTGAAATAGATTGCAGTGTCTCCAGTGGGAAATGGCTCGAATCGGTCCTTAAAAAATTGCTCAACCCGGATTTGATTTCCGCAGTAAAACCCGGGCGTGCGTTTAAAGCAGCACTCAGAGAATATCAGCAAAAAGGTCTGAACTGGCTGCTTTTTCTACACTCTCTAAGGTTTGGTGCCTGTCTGGCCGACGATATGGGGTTGGGTAAAACCGTCCAGGTCCTCGCCTTTTTACATATCTTAAAATCCGGCGTCAAGAAATCAGTATCACGTCATCGGGCCAGCTTGCTGGTGATTCCGGCTTCCCTCATTTCTAACTGGGTTAATGAAATCAGCCGTTTTTCACCCGACCTGAAATATTTTGTAGCCCATCCGGCAGTCAATTCAGCCGTAAGGACTGTGGCCAAAGACAAAAAGTCATTGAATACATTCGATCTTGTGATAACAACCTATGCGCTGGTGCAAAAATACAAATGGCTGCAAACCCATGCGTGGAACTATGTCATTTTAGACGAAGCCCAGGCCATTAAAAATCCCGGCACCAAACAGGCCACGGCCGTAAAAAGCCTCTCCTGCCGCAACCGGATCATCATGACGGGAACCCCCATTGAAAATCGACTGTCGGACCTTTGGTCTCTATTTGACTTTTTAAATCCCGGGTTGTTGGGTAACGTCAATGAGTTTAAAAAGTTTTCAAAAAAATTAAACCACAACCCTTCAGGTTATTCCCGCTTGCGCAAACTGATCCGTCCTTATATTTTACGACGTCTGAAAACCGACAAAACGGTCATATCCGATTTGCCTGAAAAGATTGAGATGAAAACCTATGCCTCTTTGAGCAAAAAACAGATCCTGTTGTATAAAAATTTGACCGTTGAAATAAAAGAAACGATTGCGCAGACTGAAGGAATTCAGCGCAAGGGGATAATCCTGTCTTCCCTGATGAAATTCAAACAGCTCTGCAATCACCCGGATCAATATCTGGGAACCAGCGGATATGGTGAAAAAGAAAGCGGGAAATTCGGCAGACTACGTGAAATCTGTGAAACCATCTATGAAAAACGAGAAAAAGTTCTGGTATTTACCCAGTTTAAGGAGATTACCCAGCCCCTGGCTGAATTTCTGGAAGGCATCTTCCAGCGCAAAGGTTTGATCTTGCATGGAAGTATCCCGGTTGGTAAACGAAAAAAAATTATTGAGCAATTCCAGAGCCCCGTATATATTCCATTCATGGTGCTGTCCCTGAAAGCCGGCGGGATCGGATTGAATCTGACCGAAGCCAATCATGTCATCCATTTCGACCGCTGGTGGAATCCGGCCGTCGAAAATCAGGCCACTGACCGGGCGTTTAGAATCGGGCAGAAAAAAAATGTGGTGGTCCATAAGTTTTTAACCAAAGGAACTGTTGAAGAGCGCATTGATATGATGCTGGAAGAAAAGAGCCGATTATCACAAGATGTTATTGCCGCTGCCGGCGAGTCCTGGATTACCGAAATGAAAGATGATCAATTATTGGATCTTTTTAAACTGACGTTGTAATTATTGGCTTAGCTTTTAATGACGTTTTAAAAATCAAGAGGTAAAGCAATGTCATATTGGGGTTATCCGCGTTATGTATCCGTGGCTGAAAAAAGAGCCAAAGCAGCCCGAAAGCTAAAACAACTCAGAAAGAAAAATCCTGCCATTCAACCGATCGTGCTTGAAGGCAGGGCCATCGCAAAAACCTGGTGGGGAAAATCGTGGAATCTCAATCTGGAGCGCTATGCGGATTACAGCAACCGCATCGGTCGGGGACGCAGCTACGTTCGTCATGGTGCGGTGCTCGACCTTCAAATCAGCGCCGGGCAGGTCAAATCCCTGGTCCAGGGCTCAAGAACAAAACCGTACTCGGTCACCATTAAGATAAAGGGAATAACAAAAGCAATCTGGAAAACCATGAAAGCGGCCTGTGCCGGCAAACTGGATTCATTGCCGGAGCTTTTGCACGGAAAATTTCCCAAAGCCCTGGGGGAAGTATTTACGGCTCAAGGCCGCGGATTGTTCCCTTCACCGCAAGAGATTGGTTTTGATTGCAGTTGCCCGGACTGGGCCTATATGTGTAAACATGTGGCCGCCACCCTGTATGGGATCGGGACGAGGCTGGATGATAACGCCGGTCTGTTTTTCAAGCTTCGCAAGGTTAAAATAGATGATTTGATCCAACAGACCCTCAAAGACCAAAGTTACAAGCTGTTAGAAAAGGCGGAAAAAATGAGTTCTGGAAAGATTGCCGAATCAGATCTCTCCGGTATGTTCGGCATTGATATGGAAGAAACCATGGATCTTGATTTACCAGCGGCCACTAAAAAGGTCTCCGGCGCCGGGAAAACATCCCGCCAAGCGTCAAAACAATCCAAAGCCAAAACTGCAAAAAGAAAATCCGCAATCAAGACGCCTGCCAAGAAAAAAGCAAGTCAACTGTCACCTGAAACATCCGCACCGAAAAAACGTGTAAAACCGACTG
>JAIVWA010000063.1:0-12794 GCA_049190255.1 Gammaproteobacteria bacterium
ACCCAGCGCAACAGCGGAAGCATTCCCTTATCGCCGGGGCCGTAAACAGCCGGCGGTCTCAGTACCGCCCAGGGCATGCGGCCGGCTTCGGCGGCCAGAACCGCCTCACCCTGCCACTTGCTGTGCGCATAAGGCGATATATCGGGTTCCCGGGCTGCCAGCGACGATATCAATAAAAAACGCGGCAACGGATGCTGCTCAACTGCCGCACGCACCAACCGCGCCACGCCATCGACATTCAAACGGTCAAAATGGGCCTGAGTCGCTCCGCGAACAGCGCCCGCGCAATGTACCACGGCATCAGCGCCGCGTACTAAACGCCTCAAGCTGTCAACGTCTTCAAGCGCACCTTCGACCCAATGAATATTAAACCCTGAAAGACGGCTTCGATCCGATGTCGTACGGGTCAGGGCCTGGAGTTTGCATCCATTCGCCACAAGCCGCCGGGCTACCCTGTTGCCAATAAAACCCGTTGCCCCCGTCAAAGCGACTGTACAATCCATGGAAACCGTTTAGATCGCCTTATTATTTTATAACGCTGCAACTTGAGCTGAGCTAAATGGTTCCAATTGCTCAGTTTCAATCCGTCTCAAAAATTCTTTGCGCGCTTTCGAACGGGATAGCTTGCCGGAGGTGGTACGCGGCAACGTATTGCGAGGTACCAGATCGATATAGCATTCGATCCCGAGTTCCTGGTGGATCAGACGCTGCAGCCGTTCCCGTAAATCGGCCCGCTGGGGATCATTGGACACCCGGCATTGGACCATCATTACCGTTTTTTCTTGTCCATCCGGGCCGGGTACCGAAAAGGCCGACGCATCCCCTGTTCTGACCTCAGGCTGCTGCTCGGCGGCAAACTCGAGATCCTGCGGCCAGATGTTACGGCCATTGATGATAATCATATCCTTTTCCCGACCGGTAATAAAAAGGCCGTTCTTAACAAAATAGCCCAGATCTCCGGTATTAAACCATCCATCGGTCGTCAGAACCTCCTGGGTCAATTTCAGATCGCCAAAGTAACCCGACATCATGCTGTCCGCTCGAACGTGAATGGTCCCGACATGCCGCTCGGGTAATTTGCAGCCATTAGGATCCCTGACTTCAACTTCGTAACCCGGCAAGGGTGTCCCGCAATTCACAAACCGGCTGGATCGAATGGCGCCTTCCGGTGTATCGACCTTTGCCGGCAGTGCCTGTCGGTGTTCGGAAAGATATTCGCCGTCGACTAAATCGATGTTCAATCCTTCGGTAAGCGGTGCAAAACTGACGGCCAGGGAGCATTCCGCCATACCATAGCAAGCACAGAATGCCTCCTTTTTAAACCCGCAGGGTTCCAAAAATTTGGCAAACTCAAACAGCGGCTCAGGGCGTATGGTTTCAGCACCAACGCCGGCCAACCGCCAGGCACTCAAATCAAATTTTTCGATATCGCTTTCGCGCAACCGCTGGAGGCACAGTTCATATCCGAAGGGAGGTCCTATGGAAAGTGTGGCCCGATTCTCCGTCATCAACGCCAGCCACAATCTGGGCCGCATCGCAAAATCCCGCGTGCTCAAATAGTCAACCGATAGCTGGGATGCCACTGGAACCAATACGAGTCCCACAAGGCCCATATCGTGATAAAAGGGCAACCAGGACGCATAGCGGTCCCCTGGGCGAATTTTACTGCCATATTTGATAATATGGGAAAGATTGTTGAGCACCGCCTTTTGAGTGATCATCACACCGCGTGGAAACCGGGTACTTCCGGAGGTATACTGTATGTATGCCAGTTCTTTGGGGCCCATCGGGCTCAGCGGAATTGATGCTTCCGGCAGTTCGGCAAACGCCTCGGGCGTGCCGCAAAAACGCAAGCTAAGGCCTTCGGCGGCTTCACTAAGAAACGGGAAAAAATCCTCAGTCGCCATCGCAACCGTCGCCCGGCAACTCAGTAACAGTCGGCGCAGCTGATTTACATAGGATTTCCGACCGCCCATATGGACCGACGCCGGTAAGGGAACAGGTATCAACCCGGCATACTGACAGGCGAAGAAAAAACGAATAAAGTCCGGATGGGTATCCGCCACTAGAGCCATGCGAGCGCCACGTTCCAAGCCCAAGCTGCAAAGACGGCGTGCCAGTGCCTGGGCCTCATCACGCAATTTTGCGTAAGAAAGAACTGCATTTAGCTTCCCACGCCCGTCATAGAAATTGTAACCGGTTTGGCCCTGTGCGGCATAATCCAGCGCTTCCGGCAGGGTTGAAAAATTTCCAGCTCGAAAGGATAAGTTGTTCGTAGTCGGTGTTGCTTCCATAGTCACTCCATCCATCTCCTCGTATGATATTCCAATTCTTCCATCCAAAGTAAACAAGCGATGTGCATCTACCTTTTACTATAGATTCAAAATCAGATAGTCGTTTCTATCTTCTGCAGCCTAATAATAAAGAAAACAAAATTTGTATGAATATTTATCTAATCCAAAGCTGATTGTCAAATAATTTATTATAATTTTACTTACTTACCGCACTTTTCCCCTTTATGGAGTTGTCATTTTTTTGCCACATTTGCCGCAAAATCTCAGAATATAATTTTTGATGATTTGCACGATTTAACTATCCAAAATAACACCAATATAATAATAAAAAGGTCCGCTTTTTGAAAAACCGCCCGAACTTAAACACCAGGAGTGTGTCCAATTGAGCACACAATATTGTCAATTTGTGCTCATTTGGAAACAATATGAAAAATTTTTCCTAAAATTTTTTTTTTAATTAATATGAATTTTTTAGACTATTTTTGACAAATAAGCCGATTTTACCATTTTGTTTAAAGCCGAGTTATACATGCCCTTTTTATAGGCAAACATGATATTATGCGAAAATTTTGAGCTTATGATAAGTATTACTATACAGTAAAATCATAGACTTTACGACCAAATAATGTAGTCAATGTAGTAATTGCTAAAAATCTATATTTACTAGCCAGCGTTGTTTCAAATCAACCAGATCATCCGGTCCTTCCATCCTATCCTAAATGAAGAGTAAGATTTTCAGCAGAAATAATGCTTGAAAAATGGTTTCTCATTTGGCAAAGTCTCAGTTGAATTCAATTACCGTTAAAATGCCAGCCGCTTGCATAAGAGTTCATCCGCTAATATTTCGCTAAAGAAAGAGGAGATAACCATATGTTGCAAGTCAGTCCCGTCAACAACCGTCACGAACTGCGTCAGTTCATCCGCCTGCCCTGGTCCATTTACTCGGATGATCCCGCATGGGTACCGCCTTTGATTCTGGAGCGCAAAGAACATTTATCACCGCACAATCCCTATTTCGAGCACGCCCGGTATCAATCCTGGATCGCCTATCGCGACGGTATTGCGGTGGGCCGTATCAGCGCCCAGATTGATCAGCTTCATCTCGATCAGTATCAGGAAAAAGAGGGCTTTTTCGGAATGATCGAAGCTGAAGACAATACCGAAACATTTACGGCTCTTTTTGAAACCGCCGAGGCCTGGCTGCGCGACCACGGTATGCGCCGGGTTCTGGGCCCGTATAACCTGTCCATCAACCAGGAACCCGGGTTGTTGGTGGATGGCTTTGACACCCCTCCCTACGTGATGACGGGCCATGCCCGTCCATACTACGGTGCCCGCATTGAGGAAAACGGTTACCAAAAGGCAAAAGATTTATACGCTTATATCATCGACGGCAATTTTGAAGCCTCAGCTGCCATGCAGGCAATCGTCAAAAGAGCAAAAAGGCGAGTGACGATAAGATCATTTCGCAAATCAAACTTTGAGGAAGACCTGAAAATAATTGAAGACATTTACAACGATGCCTGGTCTGAAAACTGGGGCTTTATTCCCTTTACTGAAGCTGAATTTAAACAGCTCGGTAAAGATTTTAAACTGCTGCTGGATTTTGAATTGGTCAAAATCGCGGAAGTGGACGGTGCGACGGCAGCCTTTATGGTCGTTTTACCCAATATCAACGAGGCCATTCGCGATTTGGACGGCCGGCTGTTACCTTTCGGCTGGTTAAAGCTGCTGTGGCGCCTGAAGATCAGATTTCCTCAAACAGCACGGATACCGCTGATGGGAGTCCGAAAACAATATCAGGGTAGTTTATTGGGGGCAGCCCTGGCTTTCATGGTGGTCCATGCCGCGCAGGAACCGGGCCTTAAACGCGGTATTAAAAAAGTGGAAATGTCCTGGATTCTGGAAGACAATAAAGGCATGAGCGATATTATTGAATCCATCGGCGGTATCGTCTATAAAACATATCGGCTTTACAGCAAAGATCTCATCTAAAAATTAATCCCTGAATTTTGCACATGACGGAGACTACAACACCATTTACAGCAATCGTTCTGGCAGGCACTCGGCCGGGCCGGGATCCGGTTGCCGAAGCCGCCGGGGTGGCCTGCAAATCATTTGTTCCCGTCGGCGGCCGACCGATGGTACTGCGCGTGCTTGACACCCTGGAGGCCGCCAGCCAGGTCGGCTCAAGCATTTTATGCGGCCCGACTCAAACATTAATCAAACAGGAGCCCGAACTTAAGTCCCGCATTGAAGCCGGCCGCGTAAAATGGATTGCAAGTCAGGCAACCCCGAGCTCAAGCACCTACCATACCCTGCAATCGCTGCCGGATAACACCCCGGTTCTTGTCACCACCGCCGATCATGCGTTGCTAACCACCCAGATCGTTGACTATTTTTGCTCCGAAGCCCGCCGGATAGGATGCGATGTCGTTGTGGGACTGGCGCTTTATGAAAATGTCACATCGGCTTTTCCTGAAACCAAACGGACAGCGATAAAGTTTAAGGACAGCGCATACACTGGGTGCAATTTATTTGGATTTTTAAACTCGCAAGCCTATATCGCAGCCCAGTTTTGGCGTCAGATCGAACAGCAGCGCAAGAAACCGCTGCGCATGATGCGGATACTGGGCGGGCGGGCGGTGCTGCAGCATCTGTTGGGCAGGATGTCGCTGGCTGACGCTCTGGAACATATTTCATCTAAAATGGGAATCCGCGCGGGAGCTGTAATTCTTCCTTTCCCGGAAGCCGCTGTGGACGTCGATACTGCGGCTGATTGGCATTTTGTACAAAGCCTCGTCAAAAAACAGGCTTTTTGACAATCCGGCCCGGCCCCAAGCGCAAATGATTCATGCGGTCAAACGGTATTCATCCTCTGTATCGAAACGTTTGCCTTTATTGACATAACTCCGCACACATACCCGTATATCCCAGCCATCCGCTCTCGGCGACAGATGATAAAGATGGTATCGTGCGCGACGCCTGGGATTCTCACCGGCAGCTGAAGCCGATGGAACGCCGATCACCGGGATGCGGCCGTCGGATGCCTCCAGGTAAGTCCGAGATTGGTGATGGGAGTGGCCATGCAGAATCAATTCAGCCCCACAGCCTTGCAGCGTCTTTTGGAAAGCCTCGGCGTCGGTGAGCCTTTTCCGCCAGCTCACCACGCCGGATTTCGGTGGATGATGAATAAGAACAATGCGAAACAGGCCCTTTTGGCCCGTCTCGATTAGTATTTTTTGAAGTCGCTGCAGCTGGTCATTTCCGATGCAGCCAACCGCCAGAAAGGTCGAACAGGGCTGCGCCGTGGAAACGCCGATAAGCGCTACGGGACCACGCATCCGCAAACTTGGAAATATAGCGTTGACCGCGGTTTCCGTTCCATCACAAACCTTAAGTCCATCGGACACCATATAATCAGCCCATTCAGCCAGGCGGCAATCCAAGGCACCGTCAACATAGGCGTCGTGGTTTCCGGGGATGACCGTTACCTGAGACGCAGACCCGAGAGCACCCAGCAATTCTTTTGCTTTTGCAAACTCGGCCGGCAGACCCAAATGGGTTAGATCCCCGGTAACAACGATGTGATCCGGTTGGGAATTCCGGACATCCTGAATCATTCCGGTCAGCACATCGTTATGATGCTTGGACTTTCGTCTCAGGCGCCACTTGAGATACCCGAAAAGCCGTTTATTTAAAAAATCGGCCAACCGCATACCGTGATGATACGCCAGATGCGGATCGGAAAGGTGCGCCAGTGTAAATGCTTTTTTAGGATTCATCTATCTAATTCCCAAATTGCAATAACAGTCTATCCGGAAGGTATCCGACTTTACAAGATCAATAGTTCTCGTATATAATAGCAACTCACATTTTGCAATGGGACATGGGACAACAGAATCGATCGGCCCCGGTAAAAAATTCGGGGCTCTTTGATATGGGATAAAGTTCATGAGCCGCACTCAGCTTAACGCCCTTGATAATCCAGTAGATATTGCGAAGAATAAATCCAATGAAGCACTGGTTGCCTTACTGCAGGACAACCGCACTTTGCGCATCGGCATGTTGAATAACCCGCTGAGCGGCGGCAATCGCAAACGACTGCTGCAAATTCGTAAGGTAGCAGCGAATTATCCCCAGGTAATCCAGCGTGAGGTTCAAACCCCCGCTGAGGTGGCTTTGACCCTATCAGATTTTGCCCGCCAGGAAATCCATATTCTGGTGGTCAACGGGGGAGACGGCACCGTCCAGGCGGTGTTGACCGCCATATTTAATGATCAGGCATTTGAGAAAATGCCGTTGATTGCCGTTTTGCGCTCGGCCGGCACCACCAGCATGATTGCCGGAGACATCGGTTTAAAAGGTTCCCGTCAAAAAGCCTTACAACGACTTTTCAGGTGGACACATACAAAGGACAGTCAGGCGACGGTGCTCCAGCGACCGGTGCTAAGGATCCAGGTACCGCTGGAGAAAAGACCGGTTTACGGAATGTTTTTCGGGGCAGCCGGCATCTATCAGGCAACGCACTTTTATCACCAGAAAATCCACACGAAGGGGCTGCGCGGCGAGGTGGGCCCCGGTATAACCTTGGCCCGGTTCATACTCGCTGCCGCTTTTAAAGACAGTAAAGCGCTTTCCTCAGTTCCCGTCACCACGCGTTTGAACCACAACTCACCCGAGCAGCACCATTTCTTTGCGGTGTTCGTTACGTCACTGGAGCGCCTGTTTCTCGGATTGCGCCCCTATTGGGGAACGGAGCCAGGACCGCTGCATTATACCGCCATCGGCTCGCATCCGCATCGTTTTGTGCGATTGTTGCCGTCTTTGATGCGAGGCCGCCAAAACCCTCAGATGAAACCGGCCAATGGTTACATCAGTCACAATGTTGATGAGATTCAACTGACCCTGAACAGCGGATTTTCGCTGGATGGACAATTGTACCATGCGGACAGTCAGCAAGGACCGGTGGTTGTCGCCTATGGCGGACATGCATCGTTTTTGCAGCTATAATTATGCCCATTGAAACACCACTTACAGATCAGATACACCGGCACATTTTACAGCCGATACCGCCGGCCATAAAAACGCTGTCGAATGCACTGCTGGCGAACTACGGCAAAGCGGTAGAAGCCATCCTGTTTTACGGTTCGTGTCTGCGAACCGGCGAGGACCGTGGCGGACTGGTTGACTTGTATGTGCTGGTGGATCGTTACCGCGCAGTTGAACCCAGACGTTTCCTGGCGGCCCTGAATAAACTGCTGCCACCCAATGTATTTTATATCGAAGTGCCTTTTGAAGATCGCACGGTCCGCGCCAAGTATGCCGTGCTTTCCCTCACCGATTTCACCCATGGAACATCCAAACGCTGGTTCCACTCTTATATCTGGGGACGATTTGCCCAGCCGATTGGTCTGATATATACCCGCAATGATCAAGTCGCCCAACAGGTTATATCGGCATTGGCACAGGCCGTTTTAACCTTCATTGCCAGGGTGCTGCCCCGGGTGCCCGCATCTTTTACAGCCCGCGATTTGTGGCGTAAAGGTTTGGAACTCAGCTACCGGGCGGAACTCAGAGCCGAGCGGCCTCACAAATTGGTTGGTTTGATTGAAGCTGCACCTGATTATTATGAAGACGTAACACGGGAAGCGTTAGACACGTTGTCGTTTCCGGTGAATATTCAGAAAATTGATGACGCTTATCGTTATACGGCTCTTATCCCGAAGCGGGCCCGCAGGATCAGTCGGCTGGATTGGATGGTCAGGTCCTGGCAGGGCAAAATGCTTTCCGTATTGCGCCTTCTCAAGGGGATGTTAACTTTTCGTGGCGGGGTTAACTATATCCTGTGGAAAATTGAACGCCATTCGGGAATACGGGTGGAGGCCTCGCCGCGTCTAAAGCGATATCCGCTTCTGGCAGCCTGTGTGATCCTCTGGAGGCTCTATTGCAGAGGGGCCTACCGCTAACAAGACGGACGTTCGGCGACCACGCCTCGCTGAATAAAGAAACATCACAATAGGGTACAAAAAAACACACGACGCCTAAAAGGGAATTACCAATTGGATCGCGAACGAAGTATTTTAAATAAATATATTGGACAAATGCCCAAACGTCACATCCTCTTTATGGGAAAGATATTCGGCAGCTTTCTATATTCCTTTGATGTACATCACCGGCGAATTGTCAGGCGCAATCTGCATTTTTCATATCCCGAGTGGTCTCGAAATCAAATCCGGAACCTGTCGAAACGCATTTT
Organism: Gammaproteobacteria bacterium; assembly: GCA_049190255.1. GTDB lineage: Bacteria > Desulfobacterota > Desulfobacteria > Desulfobacterales > JAFDCJ01 > JAFDCJ01. The sequence goes on from JAIVWA010000063.1 coordinate 8,554, forward strand.
CCAGAATTTCGGTATTATTATCCTTGAGATTCTTCAAATGGCTTTTTCCACACGTGAAGAAATGCTTGGCAGAGCCCAAATTGAGGGCGAAGAAATTTTACTCAAAGCCCTGGCCAAACAAAAAGGCGTTATTGTGGTTTCAGCCCATCTGGGAAATTGGGAACTGGCTTTGCAATATAGCCCCTGCTATCTTCAAAGACCTCTAACAGGCGTGGCCAAGAAGCTCCGGAATTCAATGCTTGACCGTCTGGTTCACAAATTTCGAACGCGCTTTGGCAACAGGATTATCTATAAAAAAGGTGCATTACCCGAGATGATGCAAACACTGCGCCAAGGAGAAATCCTTGGTTTATTAATGGACATCAGTAGACGATTCGATGGAGTGGAAGTACAATTTTTTGGCCGCAAGGCAACTGCCACGCCCGTCGCCGCCCTGCTGGCACTTCGCTGTAAGAGCCCGGTAATTCCGGTTTTCAGTCATCGAAATAGCAAAGGTGACCTGGTCATTAATATTGAGCGCCCTGTTGAGATCCAGCGCACCGGCGATCTCCGGTCTGATTTGCAAACAAATACTCAAATCATAACCGATATCGTGGAACAGGCAGTTCGAAAACATCCAGAGCAATGGAATTGGATTCTAAAACGGTGGAAGGAGTTTTATCCAGATCTTTATCCGGAATCGAATAAACGCCTGCAACGGATAAAAATGAAAGCAAAAAGGAGGCGTAAAAAGAATTCTACACCCACCGCTTAAAATTAGTTGTCGCGCCCAATCCCGCTAGAGCGGGACCTTCGACAAGCTCAGGGTAAAATAACCTGGACCGGGCTCAAAATAGAAAAAGGACATCGCCTGTCACCGATATCCTTCTCCGAAAAAAATGGCGTCCCCAACTCGCCCAAAGCGGAAACAATCGTTGTTCCGCCTGGAAAAGCGAGATGTACTGGACATCGGCCTTTCACGCTGAAAATAAAAAAGGCCGTCATTGGCTTGATCCTATTTTAGTACCGAATCCATCTCCGATTTGATTCCCTCCGCGAGCCAATATCGAATTAGTGTTTGATAGGGAATAGACTTCATGGTGGAGAGCTTTTTAATTGCCTTAACTTGAAGCGGATCAATCTTGATTGTGATGTTCTTGAGATTTCTTTTACGCTTGCCTGAAAGAATATCATCGCGCAAATGTTCGTCTAATATCATATCGACAGATTCATCTATGATTTCATCCAATATGTCGTGGTCATCATAATATCGGATCCAATTTTTTGGTTTCGATGCCTGCTTTATCATGGCTTATTTCCTTTGCTTTTTATATTGGCGTAGTTCAGCTCGACTCATATCCCAACCGGTTATGGGACGGGCGATACCCTTAGGCTTTAATTCGAAAATAATAGTAAGATATCTTCCGTCGAGAGCCGGACCAAAAACCGCATAATGGCCCTTTTTTGTTTTTCTGTAAAAAGGTTTATTGGCAAAGACTTCTTCTGCCTCTTCAGGCTCGATCCCATGACCGAGCTGGAGATGGAGAGAATTTCCCTCGTCCCATTCAAAATCAACTATTCTCAAAGCTGCTCTCCCGAATCAAAAGTCCTACATAATATGACTTTTTTTCTCTATTTTGTCAAGCCGATTCGAGTTTTTTATTGCAATTCAGACACTCCAGGGACATATTTGTGCCTGGAGGGGTCAGATTGGTTCCAAGGCCATCTTCAGGCAAATATGTAAGAGGTATTGTGGATAGAAATGCGGGGGAATTATTGGTGTGAGCAGTTACGGTGGAAGACGGATCGATTTCGAGACAATAGATACCCGTAATGGCAATTAAGACAGATGCCATCTGTGACAGTAATATTTTAGTAACGGATCAGGACAGTGGGCTAAGGTGGCCGAGGGTTATTCATTAGGCCACTCAACTCACGACCGATACGGCGGCACTTTTGGGCTATCTTTTTGCGAGGTTCTTCAGCCAGTTCCACTACGAACTGAATGAGTTCAAATGGCCTGAACATAGCATAGTAGTTTTGATGGTACACGATTATGTGGTTATCCGAAGGCAGTAGCTGTTGACGGATATGAGGTAGGGTCTTTTGGTTTAGATCCTTTCGTTTTTGCCGAAACAGGTGCAGTTGAAGTAGATTATAGGCCAGCATCATAAAAATGACTTGATTGACAACCATAGAAAATGCGCGGGAGGTAAACTTAGTCAAATCGCTGAAACACTTGAGATGACGATATCTTTCCTCAGTAGCAATTCGCAGGTGGTATTGCTTTGCTGCCTGTCTTGGATCCTTGATATCCTTAGTATCAACCAATAGCCAGATCTTCTCGTGACCATCGGCGTAAATTTCTTTGTTGGCTACGACCGTCAGTGGCACCGTACACGATGACCATGAACGGAACTGATCGATTACGGCCGCTTCTCTGTCAACGATGATTTCCTCTGGCGGTATAGCCGGTTCTTTGTGCTTGATTTTGCGGAGCTTTTCCTGCCGTTTTTTTTCTCGTTTAATAATGCTCTCAGGTCTTGGCCGGACAGTCTCTTTGACCACCGTCTGTGGTTGCTCGCAGCGAACCCAATCTACCTCCGGCAGTCGGAATAATGCCATAGCATCCTCATATATATCCATGTTGCGACGGACCGGGATGAGGATATCTATGCCATATTCCTTCTTGCAAATGGAGATGGCTTCACCATCCAGAAAACCTCGGTCCAAAATTAGCCTTTTGATCACTCCTTTGCCAACCGCCTCCACAAACTGTTTGACAAGCCCATAAAGAATCGGACATTCATGATCGTTTCCCGGAACCACTTTTACTGCCACAAAGCAGTAAAAGTCCTGGGTTCGGTTCGTATGCAAAAGTGTCACCATCTTGTAACAACGCCGCCATTGGCAGTGAGCCTTCTGCTCGTGCGGCATTTTCTCATATTTCTTTGAACTGATGGGATGATTGTGCTCATCAAACAAAAGTTTGACAGAATTTTCATAGTTGGGGTTGTCAGGAACAAAAAGGTAGGAGGCATCACCTATGAAAATACCCTGCTTGTCAAAAGCCCGGCTGCTGCGAAAGATTCGCACTACGTCAGTGCAAAACCACCGCATTAAGGCATCTGCATCCGTATCCTTTGAAACCTTACGCAGAAAATCCTGGTCACAGGGAGTCTCACGGTCGTAGTGGTTTTTCTGGTTAAAACCTTCACAGGCAATAGTCACATCGCCATTGTCCGGATGAACAACCTTGCGACCTGCCTTAGGTCCAAAAGCGTTGAGCATCCCTCCGGAGCGAACCACCATAGGAAAGGCATTGAAGGAATGGACACCATGAAGTCGCATTGAAAGGTTGCTGGATATATAAAGCCATAGAGGTACATCTGCCTTTTTGCGGGGAGTCGGGTAGGTTTGTGCAAGTTTATCGAGAATTGTTCTGGCCTTAATGAATCGAAAAAAATCAGCCTCATATACCTCGCTGGCAGACTCGATATAATCAAAGTCTCCATTGCCAAGAGCTTGCAATACAAGGGGTTTATTTTCCTCGATAATTACCAGATCCATTTCAGCCCTTATTGAGAGTTTGGTTTCTTTCTGGAAACAGGCACCTCTTGCCGGCGCATAACCTCCATCTCATCGATGACTTGAATCATTTTCCTGTGCACCTCCACTAACCGTGTGCGAGCACGTCTAAGCTCCTGATAACGCCGTACCTTGGCCTGTACCCCAACGAGAAAACCATGTGGAATAACGCGTAAAATCGTTTTGCCCTTCTCACTGGCGCTAACAACCATTCGGCTATGCAGCTCACCCTGAGCACACTTGCATCCAGGCTTTCCGCATTTGCGTTTGAGTTCATAGACCGATCCTTTTATCACGGGCTTATCGGAAAAAGATGGATTGATAAGCTGTCTGAGCTCATCAGATAGCCTTCTAAGGGAGTGGCGAAGCTGACTGAACTTTCGTTTGCCTGTTGTATTCTGTATGTTCATTATTATATAAGCATACAGATTTCCGAGTAAAATGCAAGAAAAAAATCAATGTACTCAAAAATATTTTTAGCTTTGTTTGAAGGTAGCCAGATTAAATGGCTTAAATGGTGGGATGATGTGGATCTACGACTGCCTGCGGCCAGGTGACAAGGACCCGACCGCTACTGTCTGAACTGCAGAGCACAGAATTGCAATTCAGACACTCCAGGGACATATTTGTGCCTGGAGGGGTCAGATTGGTTCCAAGGCCATCTTCAGGCAAAT
>JAIVWA010000064.1:0-12779 GCA_049190255.1 Gammaproteobacteria bacterium
ACTATTCATCCGTGAAGAGGAAAAAATGGCTCGGGATGTATATCGTGTTCTGTATGAAAAATGGCGCAACCCTATATTTGCCAACATTGTAGAAAGCGAGCAGGCTCATATGGATGCGATGGCGAATCTGCTTGCCTTTTACGGGATCGATGATCCTGTGACGAGTGACGAGACTGGTGAGTTCAACGACGAAGATATAGCCAAGCTGTATTCGGATCTCGTTGATCGGGGCTCAGTGTCCGAGATTGAGGCGCTCCTCGTCGGTGCCTATATCGAAGAATACGATATTCTTGACATCTGGAAGGCCTACGACGAGACGGACGAAGAACGCATCCAGAAAGTATATCAGAATCTGTATGAAGGCTCCTATAACCACCTGGACGCTTTTGTGTATGTTTATGAGTTAGTGGCTGGCGAAAGCTATATGCGACAGCTATTGGATGAGGAAGATTACGATTACGTTATGAATTTTGATACTCAGGCTAACCAGGCACAAGAACCGAAACAGCAGAATGGTAAATAACATAGGCAGATAGGAATCTAATAATTGTGAGTAATTCCTACGAATTGAAATAAGGGCAAATATCCGGTATTCTAAACTATATTTGTCCCTTGTTTGCTATTCGGACGTCCCTTATTTGCTATTCGGGCGTATGTCCTTGATACAACCTGTTGTGGAGGATCATACGCCCGAATCTTATATAACTGGCCAACAAGTGAAGATAGTATCGAATTAGGGAGGAGTCTACACGTAAACCTATCATAAGGAAGGCACCATTTCATATTTCTGCTATGAAAGCCAACATATCAGCCGTTAAAATCCATGAGATAGCCATATTGTATCTTCACCGATAGGCTGAAAACTGATAGTTGGAAAGGTGGCAAATAACCACAACATTCTAATCTCTCACAAACTACCACATTGTGCCATTTTTATCTTGACTTTCTGAGCTGGATTATATATTGGGTCAAGATATTCGGCCTGAGTTTCAACTGATTTTTCTTCCTCAATCACATCTATCGAATTTTATTTTCTGAATCTGAGCTTCTGCGGACCTCATTTCGTCACAGGCAATCTCTTCTGAACATAGCATATAAGAATTATTGAAAGGAGAGGGACATGGCGATTGGAATTTTAATTAAGCGAGTAACAAGAGATGGTCAGGATGCGAAGGTGCTTTTACCTCACATAGTAGAATTAAGAGCTCTTGCAGTCAGACAGCCGGGGTACATTTCAGGCGAAACATTTTTTAACTTAGATCGCAAAGACGAATCCTTGGTGATAAGCAGGTGGACCGCTTTGGAACATTGGCAGCAATGGATGCGGGACCCGCGTCGTATCGAGATAGATGGAAATATGGAGAATCATCTTGTAACTAAAACAGAGTATAGTTATTATGGTATAGGCCTCTGGTAGTCCCCTGCCTTAGCATCGCTAATTCAAATATCTACATTTAATAACTGGTAAAACCGGGCTATATTTTTCATATGGGAATGAAATATTGCCGTCTGCTAAATAGCTCTATATGGCACAAAACCAAGACATCTAATTAATTATTTCTACTTTGCAAATCCGTGCAAATGGGTGCGTATAGGGTGCAAAATGGAGACAAATTTTGACATCCATACAATTACCACTTATAGTAATTTTAATATGTTACGAGTATAAGACAAAATAATATTTTGGTAAATTTAGTTTTGACGGGGGCAGCGGCAACATGAAATCAAGAATTTTGGTCTTAGTTATAAGCTTGTTTTTTGTATTCAGTTACGGCCGTCAGGTCGATGCCGGATTTCAGGATTGGCTCAAGGAAACGGTCAAAAAACTGGGAGGAGAAAAGGGGCTTAGCGAGGATGAAATTATAAATGGTCTTAAGCAGGCCTTAGAAGTCGGTACAAGCAATGCAGTTGCAACGGTCTCCAAAACCGACGGTTATTTGAAAAATCCAAAAATTAGAATCCCCCTGCCGGAGAATGTAATGAAAGTCGAGAAACTCCTGCGGGCTACCGGCTTTGGCAACCAGGTAGACGAATTTGAATTAAGCATGAATAGAGCGGCGGAGCGCGCAGCCCCAGAGGCCAAAAGCATTTTCTGGGATGCCGTCAAGCAGATGTCGTTTACCGATGCCCGCCAGATCCTTGATGGCCCGGACGATGCCGCGACTCAGTATTTTCAGGACAAAACCTCGGGTCGTTTGCAGGAGATTTTCAAACCGATTACCCACCGGGCAATGTCCGAAGTCGGCGTTACCAGTTACTATCAATCAATAGACGACAAAATAAAAACCATCCCTTTCGCCGACCAGATGAGCTTTGATTTGGACCAATACGTTACGGATAAAGCGCTGAACGGTTTATTTTTAATGCTGGCTGAAGAGGAAAAAAAGATTCGACAGGATCCGGCCGCCCGGGTTACTAATTTGCTCAAGAAGGTATTTGCCAACCAGTGATATATTTCCAAGCGATCTTAAAATTATTTTCGCCGCAGCGCCACAATCGTAATGTCATCAAATTGGTCAGCACCGAAGATGTGTTCGTCGATCCGGGATTTGATTTTAAAGATCAGATCTTCCGCTGTTCGGGATGAATTCTCCACTATTTTAAGAAGCTGTTTTTTTGTGAAGGCGTCTCCCGCCGTATTGCGGGCATCTGTGACGCCGTCGGTGTAAGCCAGCAGCATGTCCTCCGGCTCCAAGGTTATGGTTCGGACCTTAAATTCCAGGTCCGGGTACAGCCCGACGGCAGGGCCGGTGGGGCCAAGGTAGGATTTAATTCCTTTGGGACCCTTTATGATCGGCGGCTCATGGCCGCCGTTGATGTAAGTGAGTTCGGCCCTTTGCGGATCGAGAATCCCGTAGAAGATCGTTGCAAACATACCGGCCTGCTCGTGGGTGATCGAAATATAATTGTTTATCGAGCAAATGGTATGCTGTAATATTTTTTCAGGCTTCGTATCGCTGCCGGCGATGTCTAAATGTTCGTTGCTGTTGGCCGATCCGGAAAGAACCCGGATAAAGCTGCGAAACAGGGCCATAAAAAGTGCGGCACCCACGCCTTTGTCGCATACATCCGCTATGACAATAGCAACCTTGTTATCCTGGCCGAGTGTAAAAATATCGTAAAAATCTCCGGCCACATGACGTGCGGCTTGGAAATGGGTGGCCAATTCCCAGCCATCGGTTTGCGGCAGCAGGGTCGGGAAAAATCCGGCCTGGATTTCACGACCGATTTCCAGATCGCGTTCGGCGATTTTTCGGGCGCGTTCCGATCGGGCGAACAACACGGCCTTTTCGATTCCCAATCCGATCAACAGAAATGTCAGGGCACCAAGCAGCAGCAAAATGGGGCGGACAAATTGGAGAATGATACCGGCATAAAAGAAGGTTATCACGGCCAGACCGATGTACAAGCCTGCAAGGGTGCTTGTTGCCAGGGATAAGGCCGGTGATGAAAAGCGCATCGAGAAAAAGAAGATACTGACAAGAAGAAGGATTTCAATTCCCACCTGAGCAGAATCGGACAGTTCTTGAAGATATGATCCCGAGAGCAGATCCTGTAACACCATCGCATGGACAACGCCGGAGGGAAGCAATTCTTCTTTGGCGCTGGCCCTGATTTTATACTTTTTTTCAACAGTTTCAGAGATAATTGCTATTTTGCCGGTCAGTTCTGTTTTAAGTTTTTCAAACCTGGCGCTATCTTTTGAGGCCTGGAAAATTTCACTGTAGCTGTAATGACGAAGGCCATCCGCAAAACCGGTGTTAGCGAGGATTATGTTTCCGTGTTCATCAATGGGTATGACAATATCACCTCCGGCAAAATGATCGTCCTTACGGGCACCCTTTAATCTGATGGATTTTCCCGGCTTGACAATGATATTATCTGCCGCAATCCCCAGGTAGTCACCCATCACCCGCAAAGAAAGGCTGGGTATGTAAGCGCCTTGATACCGCACCAAAAGCGGTTGGCGACGGAGGATGCCGTCCGGATCGGCTGTCAAATTAAGAAAGCCGAGCCCTTGTGCGGCAGACGCCAGGGCCGGATAGGTGAATTGAGGATTGGTGCCGATGAACAAGGTGTCCGGGTTGTTGTCAACGACAACCGGCCAATTTATAGCCACCGTTTTTTGGACGTCTTGTGCTTCAGTTAAATCCTTTTTCTTGGCTGGGCGATCATTTAAAGACTCAAACGTCAGGCCGTAATAAACGTTACCCGTTTGCCGGGTGGCCTGGATTAGCGGTTGATCTTCCTCCTGGCTGACCATTTCGGCAAAAATGAAATCGATCAGTTGGGCAGATACCCCCATGGCGGACAGGTTGCGAAGAATACGGGCCTGCTGCGAGCGGCTGATGTAGAAATTAGCGTCAATGTGGACGATCTTGTCATCAATCCGCCGATGGACCGGTTTTGCTTTTGTCCGCAGGACAAATAGTTTGTCGATGATCCGTGAGTCCAGGGCTTGAAATTTTTCCGGAATCAATGCGTAGCAGATATATGCAATAATCAAGGCACCCAGAATCAGGCCTATTCTGGTTTGCTGTTTGCGTTTCGATATACCGGTTGTCATAAATATGTTCCGTTTGAACCGAGTTTCTAACACCCAAAGATGCATCTGTGTAGCGATTGAAAATTATTGTAGTTTATGACAACCGCTATGTTATTAGAGCGTTTGGTTCCAGCCATAGACGTTATTGATAATCCAAACAAGCCTGGTTGAACCACTGATATCGGAACGTTATTTTGACAAACGCTCTAAAGTCATCACTCCCTTATTATTCTTTTCCTTTCAGGATAAAATTAAGGTCGAGCAACACCGTGTGGTTGGCCGGTGCCGGACCGTCTGCGCCTTCAATCTTAAAATAGCGCAAATCGATTGTGAACGCGCCGCGGATCAGCAGACGTGGCTTTCCATCCTGGGCGATAATCGGTTCGAATTCCGATTTCATATTTAGAGGGACGCTTTTGCCCTTTAATGTGAAAGTTCCGGTTACGAATGCCGGAGTCAGTCTGCCGTATGCAATGGGCCGGCCGTCACTGCTGACGGTGTCAACGACAAAGCGGGCAGTGGGAAACTTTTTGGCATACAGCAGCATGCTGCCGCGGATGGCTTCATCCAGGGAGGGTTCGCCCATGGTGATGGCAGCCGTCGTGTCAATTTCGATAGATCCGGTTGATCCGTCAACCAGTAGATTCTCAGCCAGTGAAAATGCACCCATCGCCGAAGTGACTTCTCCCGAATAGATGTCCAGCGGTGCCGGAAAGCGGAACTGGATTATGGGCGGATCATCGGGGCCGGAGTCAGCCAGGATCCAATCTTGAGGAATTTGGGCCGAAACACCGGGTCCTGCTGATGTCTTTGCAGGTGGCGGTGGTAAGGGGAAGCCGATGGTCTCCCAATTTTTTTGAGGTACATCGCTATTGACCGGATCAAAACTGTCACCGCTTTCCGGGTTGGCGGCTATCCTGACAACCGCATTTTCCATAATGGCGGATGCTTCCCGGAAGAGTTTGCTCCTTTGGTTCCACGGGGCTGTGATTTTTTTTGTGAAAACCGGTTTTTTACAGTCAAACTGCGAAAAAAGGATCACCGCAAGGTACAGGGTGCCCCCTTCGGATAACCAGGGATTAAAATCCATGTAGAACCCCCGGTCCGCCCGTCCCAGGTCCGCTTCTTTCTGAATTTGAAACTTTTTAAATCCTTGGGCGATGTTTTTAAGGGCTTCGGCAATAAACGCGTCATTGTCATAATTGTCCGGTCGTGTTCCGGTGACCGCCGCAACCTTCAGGGGCGCCCATATTTTGGAACGACCCTCCTGCAGGATTGGAATGTTTTTACGCCGGTTGAGTTCTTTGCCCTGGGGGACAAAACGGGAGGTACGGATGAAATTACGCACCCGATTGATGGTTGTGGGGCGTCCCTGGTAGATGGATCTTCCGCGATGGTTCTGGTACACGATCAAAGGCGTTATGGCCACCTGACCGGGCGATCCTTTGCGGGCATCCACCTCATGAAGGCTGACGCCCATGGCCTGTGCAATTTTTCGAATCTGCGGCAGGTGGTTTTCCCGAAACGATTTTTCAACCGCTGAAACATCCGGCTGCGTAAACACAATTAGCTGTTCGGATTCGGATGCCGCAAGGACACCCTCTGAAAGCAAAGGGGTAAACAGAAATATCCCTGCAATCAGGGTGTAAAGTAATCCTGAGCCTTTATATCTATGTACATCCATGATGTTCTTTGATGCATAAGAAATCAAATTTATTTTTGGCGAATACCTTCAACGCTCACGGTCAGCAGGACGTCATCACTTGCGACGCCCATCATAAAGTCCATTCCGAAATCGCTGCGCTTAATGGTAAATGAGGTCTCAAATCCTTGCCTGAAATTGCCCCAGGGATCTTTACCATTGCCGGTTTGAAGGGCTTTGACGGTAACTGGCTGTGTTTTTCCGAGAAGCGTCAGATTTCCTGAAACTTCGTAACTATCCGGGCCTGATTTTTTTACCGAAGTGCTCTTAAATTTAATCAGGGGATGTTCGTCGGCATCAAAAAAATCAGGGCTTTTTAGATGATTATCTCTTTTCGCCACGGCGGTGTCGACGTTTTTGGCATCCACCTGGATTTCGATAGAACTCTTAGCGGGCGATGACTCATCAAAGACGAATGAGCCGGTGGGTCCGCTAAATCGGCCATACACATAGGCAACTCCCAGGTGCTTTAGGCGGAATATGATTGAGGTATGATCCGGGTCCAGCTTGTAAGTTTCGGCGGCGGGCGCCGGGTTCACAAAACTTCCCATTAAGATTATAGTAAGGATTAAGAAACCTGTTGCCGTTATATTTTTTATTTTCATCTAAACCTCCCCGTATAAGATTGGCCATTTATGTAAACTGATTTAATCCATATATATAGTGGGTGTCAAAAAAACGTTCCGGTTTTCAAACATTTTTTTCTACAACCACTTATACCGCAATTCCTTATTTCGGAACATAATTCTGGAAAGCGGTATAAATTCAATATTAAGCACTTACCGGCTATCTGCAAGGCAAGCTTATGAGAGTTGTTCTTCTGCACCTTGTCCTGGTTGTAAAACGACTTGACACAATTTCGCCTGAATCTTATTTTCTTTAAATGGAAGATCTTGCCGATCAACTATCTGATTCCCGAAGATGTAAAATTGAGTGCCAAACAAGATATGCGTTTATTGCATATGTTGATCATCGAAGATAATTCCGGCATCGCTGAAAACATCGGCGACTAAAAAGTGAGAACATGATTGTTTTCATCACTTCACAGGTTGCAACTAATGAAAAAAATAATAACCGAAAATAATATTTTCAAAATTAAATTGCTGCGAAACATTTTAATTGTATCTTTGGCCATCGTCACCCTGTTGTCGCTTTACAATGTATTTTTTATTTACCCTTCGTTTACCGAACTGCTGATTGAATCCACCAAGGAAGATGCGGTGCGGGTAACACGGCACTTAGCCTCAGCCCTTACGACAGGACAATCTGAATTAACAAAAAGTTCTTTCAAACCGGATTTATTGATCGAGATAGGGAAGATAAAAAAAGATTTCGAATTGATGAAATTGCAAGTCTTTTCAAGGTCCGCTAAAACGCTTTTTTCTACCGATCCGAATGACGTGGGCACCATCAATAAAGAAAGATATTTTCATGAAATTGTGGCCCAAGGACGAGTCCGAACTGAGGTGGTGTTCAAAGATACCGAATCGCTTGAGGGAAGGAAAGTGACGGCTGATGTAGTGGAAACCTACGTGCCGCTGATGAGTGGCGACAATTTTCTGGGGGCGTTTGAAATTTACTACGACATCACGGATAGAAAAAACCAGCTCGATGATCTATTGTCTCAGTCCACCACCGTTCTGTTTGCGCTAACCATCGGTCTCTTATTCGCGTTTATGGTAATTTTTTTCAAAGAGTATAAAACCACCGCCGAACGAAAGCGCGCTGAAGTGGCCTTGGGGGAGAGTGAAGAGAAACTCTCCGGAATTCTCAACTCGATTCCGGATATGATCCTGGTGCTGGACAACGATCTGAACATCACATGGGCCAACCGGGTTGCGGTCGAATTGCTCGACTCAGATCCGGTCGGAAAGAAATGTTTCGATGCCTTTAATCTCTGTGACGAGCCGTGTAAAGCCTGCAACGTTCAAAAGAGCTTTGAAGACGGATTGAGGGATGAGCATGAACTGGAACTCACAAGGGCTGACGGATCCCGCATAGATCTTTGGTGCACCGCCAGTGTGGCCACCCGCGCTGAAAATGGTGTTGCCAAATCGGTGGTGGTTGTATATCGCGACATAACGGAAAAAAAACGATTGCAAGCCGAAACCGCCAGGGCCGGCCAGCTGGCTTCCATTGGGGAACTGGCGGCGGGTGTTGCGCACGAGATTAATAACCCCATCAATGGTATTATTAACTGCGCCCAGATGTTGCTCGATGAAGAAGGCGGCTCCGGCGAGCAGACGGATATTTCCCAGAGAATTTTGAAGGCCGGCGGCAGAATTGCCATGATCGTACGCAATCTTTTATCTTTTGCGCGTGATCATGAGCAGGAGCCGGAATTGGTCCGCGTTCAAAGGATTCTGTCCGATGCGATGGAACTGACGGAAGCTCAAATTCGCAAAGACGGCATCGATCTAAGAGTTGATCTTCCCGAGAGCATTCCCATGATCAAGGTACGCGGTCATCAGATTCAACAGGTCTTTTTAAACATCATCAGCAATGCCAGATACGCACTCAATCAAAAATTCTCCCGGGCCCATGCAAATAAAATTCTTGATATCAAAGGTGAGACGGTCAATACCAATGGTAATAAATATGTCCGGGTGATTTTTTTTGATCACGGTACCGGCATATCATCCGCCATTTTAGATAGGATCTGTGCCCCCTTCTTTTCAAATAAACCGTTTGGCGAGGGTACGGGACTGGGATTAAGCATCAGCCAGGCGATCATCAAAGATCATGGGGGTAACCTTTATTTTGACAGTGTCGAAGGTGAATACGCCAAAGTTATTATCGAGTTGCCGGCGGCAACGGAAGAATATGGAGAAGAACTATGATTTTGCTGGTTGAGGATGAAGAGATTTTAAGGTTTACATTCAAATCCTTCCTTTCCAGGGCAGGGCATGAAGTGGTAACAGCTGAAGATTATGATGCTGCCTTAAAGGTCATTTCTGAGGGAGAACCCGACTTGATTATTGCCGATATTGTTTTGAGGGGACATACCGGCCTGGACATCTTAAAGGAAGTTCGTGCCAACGGCATGCGGGCGCCGGTCATCATGATAACCGGAAAACCGAGTATCGAGACCGCTTCGGAGGCTGTCCGCCTGGGGGCCTATGATTACCTGACCAAACCCGTGGAAAAAGACGGCCTGCTAAAAGTCACCCGCCAGGCCCTGCGGTACCGGGCCGTTTTGGAAGATAAAGATCGAATTGAAGCCGAAAAAGAGAAATACCGTTGCGACCTGGAGACTATATTTGCCAGCGTTCAGGAGGGGATTGTCACCGTTGATTCTCAAATGCGAATCATGAAGGCCAATAATTCATTTGAACGTATATGTGATCCGGTCTCCCGGGATATCACTGGCAAACGCTTCGATGAAATTGCGCACCGATGCAATTCCGCCTGCAGCAATGTTCTGGGAGAGGTGTTGCAAACCAAAAAAGAAGTCCGGGCGGTGCGGGTGGAATGCCGCCATGACGAGCGCAGACGACAGATGGTTGTTTTAACCAGTTCCCCCCTTAAAGATCGATCTGATGATTTTACCGGGGCCGTTCTGGTCATCAGGGATGTGACCAGAGAGAGCGATCTTGAACGTGAGCTGAAAGAACGACGCCAGTTTCAAAATATCATTGGCAAAAGTGGCAGGATGCAGCAGATTTACGAATTACTGGAAGATTTAGCGCATTCGGATACGACCGTTCTAATTACCGGGGAAAGCGGCACCGGCAAGGAGCTCGTGGCCAACGCCCTGCATTATAGCGGAAATCGGGCCGCCAATCCTCTGGTTAAAGTAAACTGTTCCGCGCTTTCCGATTCTATCCTTGAAAGTGAACTGTTCGGTCATGTCAAAGGGGCCTTTACCGGTGCCCTGCGAGATAAAATAGGCCGGTTTGAAATGGCTGATAGGGGCAGCATCCTGCTTGATGAAATCGGTGAGATCTCCCCGGCCATACAATTGAAGCTGCTCAGAGTGATTCAGGAAAAGGAGTTTGAGCGGGTCGGGGAATCCAAATCAATAAAAATGGATATTCGGATCATCGCCACGACCAACCGCAATCTTAAAGAGAGCGTCAGGCAAAATCATTTCCGGCAGGATCTGTACTACCGTCTCAAAGTTGTGGAGATCCCCCTGCCTCCGCTGCGTGAGCGCATCGGTGACATTCCCTTGCTTGTCGATCACTTTTGCAAGCAGTTCAACCGACGCTTTAATAAAAATATCGAAGGCGTTTCCGGCAATGTGCTCCGGATCTTTTCGGATTATGCCTGGCCCGGTAATATCCGGGAACTGGAACATGCCGTTGAACATGCATTCGTGCTCTGCCACAGTCGTTTTATTGCAGTTGATCACCTTCCGCCTGAGATTAGAGAATCCCATCGAGATCAAAAAATAACCCCTGAAAAAGAATCCTCCATAAACCTTCAGGCTATTCGCCAGGCTTTAGAGAAGACCGGGGGAAATAAAGCCAAGGCCGCCCGGCTGCTGGGAATAAACCGCCGGACAATTTATCGAAAATTGTCTCAAGCTGAAAATTCCAATTAAGCCAAGCAATGTGTGACAGGCCCGCTAGTGTGACGTCACACTAGTGTGACATGCCACACTATTTGCCGGATCGAGCGGTTTCCCGATTTAACTCCCTTCAAAATATAACCTGCTGAAATTACAATAATAAATTGTTTTTACAGTCACGAAGTCCTGTTTGGCATAGCTTTTGCCTAGGATATACTACAATGTGGCAATAGAGAACTGTCGAAACCTACCGCAACCCTTGATGCTTAGGTGCCGTTATGCAGCAGGCTGACCCCAAAGACCCGCAGCCGAAAAAAAAAATTCAGAAGAGGATATTGTGCCCTTTTGTTCGATCTCCCCACAAGGATTGTTATTTCCTGGACATGAACAGTAACAAAATATCGATGGCGGTTTATTACTGCCAGAATCATTTTAAAGAATGTGAGATATACAAAAGGCTGACCCGCACGAAAAAAATTAAATCTAATGATAGTAAAACCTTAATTGATTAAAACTCAATTCGTTCCGTGGGGGCGGATCAGGTGGTGGTTGTTCGTTGTGAACCGATAGAGGTTAGCGCTTAATCAAGCGGAGGCCGTAATGGAAAAAGTGGAAAAAGAAACCGATTTGAATCGGAGAAAATTTATGGAGATCGGGATTTATACGATTACCGGTACCATTGCGGCTGTCAGCAGCGTGGCCCTGGCACGTTTTGCCGTCGGACCGTCATTTAATAAAGAGAAATCCAGATGGATCGAGCTGGACTTCGAAGACGTCCAGGATGCGGTTGAAGGCTTTGCCAGAGTCGTTCTGGAATATGACCAAAAAGACGGCTGGCTGACATCCAGCGCTAAATCACTGGTCTATGTCAAGCGGGTAAACCACGATGAAGTGATAGCGATTTCCGCTGCCTGCACTCATCTGGGATGCATTGTGACCTGGGACGAAGAGCAAAAAATATTTAAATGTCCCTGCCACGACGGCAGATACGACGTGGAGGGAAGGGTCATCAGCGGACCGCCTCCCCGGCCGTTAAAAAGGCATAAAACCAAAATTGAAGACGGCAAAATCTTTTTGGCCACCGAAACGGTTCCTTACGGAGGTGATTCCCATGAACCTGCCTAAGCGCATATATTTCTGGGTCGATGAGCGCCTGGAAATGCATGAAATTTTAAAAAAGGATGTCCTCGACAAACCCATCCCCAAAGGGCTCAATATTTCCTATTGCTTTGGCGGCATCACTTTTTTTCTGTTCGTGATGCTGGCCGTCACCGGGTATTTCATGACCCTGTATTATGTGCCTTCACCCGAGCAAGCTTATGACGCGGTGGATTATCTAACCTTTGAGGTCCCTCTGGGCTATATCGTCAGAGGCGTTCATCACTGGTCCGCCAATCTCATGATAGTGACCATATTTATTCATATGATTCGGGTCTTTGTTTACGGTGCCTACAAGAACCCGCGGGAAATCAACTGGATGACCGGCGTGTGCCTTTTTTGTCTGGTGATGGCATTCGGCTTTACGGGGTACCTTTTGCCCTGGGACCAAAAAGCCTATTGGGCGACTAAGGTCGGCACCAGCATTATGGGTACGGTTCCGGTGGTCGGCGAATACGCTTTGAGGATGATGCGTGGCGGCAAGACTCTCGGCGCCTTGACCTTGACCCGGTTTTACGCCCTGCACGTGTTGTTTCTGCCGGCGGCCACTATGGTTTTTCTGATCGGGCACTTCGTGATGATCCGCAAGCAAGGGATCTCAAAACCACTTTAAACTAAATTAAATAAGGAAACAGGTAAATCGCTATGGACAAGCAGGTAAAAACCGAAGAGATCGAGCACTCGGATGAAATATTTTATCCGTCTTTTCTTTTCAAAGAAATTTTTGTGATGATGCTGATTTTTATTCTGGTGGCCATCATTCTGTCGCTGGTTTTCCCCGTTGGACTCGGAGACCCGGCCGATCCCACCGACAATCTGTTTGTTCCCAAACCCGAGTGGTATTTCATGTCCCTGTATGA
>JAIVWA010000065.1:0-12716 GCA_049190255.1 Gammaproteobacteria bacterium
CTTCATCGCCATTTTGCCCGTAAAACAGGATCTTACCGTCCACAATTTTTAGTTCTTTTGATAGAAGACGCAGAAGAGACAGAGCGGTAACGCTCTTGCCGCAGCCGCTTTCACCCACCAGACCCAGCACCTTGCCGGGTTCAAGGCTTAAGTCCACGCCGTCGACGATGGAGATAAAGTTTTTATCCACTTTCAGAGCGATCTTCAGGTTTTTAACCTGCAGCAGAAATCTTTCCTCCATTGCGGTTGGTCTCCTATTTTGCAAAAGGATCGGCCGCATCCCGCAGGCCATCTCCCATGAAATTAAAAGCGAGCACGGCAATAATGACAAACAGCCCCGAGATGAGCAGCCAGGGTATTTCAGCCAGGGTACGAATGTTCTGGGCTGAGTAAAGCAGCACCCCCCAGCTCACAATGGGTTCGCGCAGCCCCAGACCGAGGAAGCTCAGCGATGTCTCGGCCAGTATGATGTATGGGAAAGAAACCGAAAGGTCCACGATCAGGTAGCTCATAAAAGACGGCAGCATGTGACGACCGATAATTCTGGCGTCACTGCACCCTGCCAGCCGGGCGGAAAGGATAAACTCTTCCTCCCTGAGCGAAAGCAGCTTACTGCGCACCCGCCGCCCCAGGTGGGTCCATCCGATGGAAGCAAGGATGGCGGTAACCGCCAGATAGACCTTTAGCGCCGACCAGTCCCGCGGCAGGGCCGCAGCCAGGGCCAGCCACAGGGGAAGGGTCGGAATCGACCGGATGAACTCCATCAGGCGCATGATCAGTTCGTCGGCGATGCCGCCTAAATAACCGGCGATACCGCCCATAAAAATCCCTATCGTAAATGCCAGAAATACACCGATGGCCCCCACCGATAGTGATATGCGGGTGGCATACATCAGGCGGGAAAACACATCCCGCCCCAGTTGATCGGTGCCGAAAAGATTGACCAGGCCCTTTTCAGCCCCAAAGAGATGCAGATCGGATTCGAACAGTCCCCAGAACTTATAGGTTTCACCTCGGGTAAAGAACCGCAGCGGTATCCGTATGGAGGAATCCACCACGGCCCTCAACCTGAAGGTGACCGGATCGCGTTTGTTGACCCGCCCGTAAATAAACGGCCGCAGGTGAAAATTCCAGTTGTCGTCGAATAAATGGATCCCCATGGGGGGGCCCTGAAGATAACGGGGATTGCGCCGATGGGATCCGTAGGGGGCAATGAATTCGGCAAAAAGGGAAATGATTAGAAATATGCCGAGTACGGCGCCTCCCGTCATTGCCATGCGGTGTTTGCGAAACCGCCACCACATCAGCTGCCAGTGGGTGGCGATGTCAAGCCGGCGTACTTTTTTGTCAGTGGCATCGGTGTCACGTTGGTTTGGCATTTTAGTTTCGGCCCTCCAGACGGATGCGCGGATCCAGAACCATGAGTAGGATATCCGAGATAAAGGTGCCGATGATCACCAGGGTGCAGTAGAACAGAATCATGGCGCCGGAAAGATACATATCCTGGTTTAACAGTGCATTGACAAACAAAGGCCCGGTGTCCGGCAAGGACAAGACGATGCCCACAATGGGTGCCCCGGAAATGATATTGGTCAACTCCCAGCCCAGGGTAGCAACGATGGGGTTAAGGGCCATGCGGACCGGATACTTCATGAGCATGCGAAACTCGGGAACGCCGCCGGCGCGGGCAGCGGTGACATACATTTTATTGAGCTCATCCAGAAGAGTTGCCCGCATGGTACGGATTTGGAATGCGGTGCCGGCCGTGCCAAGGACAATCACGGGGACCCAGAGGTGCATGAGCATGTCCCCAAATCTGGCCCAGGTCCAGGCGGCGTCTTCGAACTCCGGCGAAAAGAGCCCGCCAACGCTCATGCCGAACCATTTTTGACCCAGGTACATCAAGATCAGGGCAAACAGGAAATTCGGTGTTGCCAGGCCAATGTACCCGATAACGGTGGCGGCATGGTCGCCAACCGAATACTGCCGCACCGCAGAATAAATGCCCAGGGGAACTGCAACGAGATAGGTAAACACCAGGGTGGAGAAAGCCAGGATCAGTGTGAGCGGCAGCCGCTCGGCGATTACATCGGCCACCGGCCGATGGTATTCCCATGAAAATCCCAGATCCCCCCGGACCACGCCGCCGATCCATCTCAGATACTGATGGAAAAAGGGTTGGTCAAGCCCCAGCCTGGCACGCATCACGTCCAGCTCCTCCTGGGTGATGATGACGCCGCCCTGGGTCTTTTTGCCGGCATAGGCATCAACAAAATCTCCCGGTGGAAGCTGAATAAGGATAAAGGCGACAACGGATATCAAAAAGAGGGTGACCACAGTTGCAACGATGCGGCGTGTTAATAAATTGAGCATTTTCCGTTTCTCCAACTAAGGCGATTCAGTGCCTGTTCTTTTAAGCGGAAAATTTGCCGGATCCGGGTGCATAATGTAAACCTTCCGGATCCGGCGATCACTTTTGGGGGACGCGCCCCATGTTTCTATTTAAAGTACCACTGGTTAGCCCGATAGGGATAGGAGTAGCCGTACCCATAAGTATTGATTGTCCACTTCGGTACATTGCCCAGTCTGTTTGAGACCACATTTATCAACGGCACGTTGCTCAGAGTACCGATGACGACCAGATTCTCCAGGTTGATCCGGATCATCTCTTTGCCGAGCTCCATATACCTTGGAGATCCGATTGTAAGGGTGACCCACTCATCGCCAATCTCCCAGAGGCGCTTCGCCCAATCCGGCGGTTCCTCACCGGTCTTACCACCGCTGGTCCTCCAGTCCAACCAGGGCATCCCCATAATCGGCATGAATGAAGAGTAAGGAGGAACAAAGTTCTCCGGCGATGCAAGCAGGAGCGGTTCATAGGGAGGCATCCATTCGCTCGTGATATCCAATGTGTTGGACTTCTGTTTATCACGCGTGAGCTGGGTGTTTACCTCCTTGAGAAGAACATTGACACCGACCGACCGCCAGTAATCCGCGATAAGAGCGGGAAACTCGGATGACCAGACATATTGCAGGGTGTACTCCCACAAGACGGTCAGCTTCTTGCCGTCGGATCGCAACCGGATGCCGTCTTTCCCCCGTTTTAAACCCATCTCGTCTAACAGTTCGTTGGCGCGTTTGGGGTCATACGCCGTCATAAATTTCTTGTCTGCCTCGGTCACAAACGCCACCATTTGAGGCAGGGCCTGTTCCGGTGTGCAAAGCCCGAGGAAAAGGGTCTCATTGACTTCATCACGATTAATGGCAAGCGACATGGCATAGCGGAAGCGAACATCGGCATAGACCTTTCTGAGCGCCGGATCCTTATCTGTCATATTAAAGATAAAGGTCGGGCCCGCCATGCCGGGAGGAAGCTGCAGCGAATAATTCCCCTTCGTTTCATTCTCTTTTAAGGTCGGAAAGATATCCAGGGGCATATTCTGGGATTTCTGATCCACGTTGCCGTTCATGATCTCAAGCGGCCACAGCTGTTTTTCGAGAAAGCGTTCATGATGGATATTAATATAAGGCAACTGGTTGCCGGCCGTATCTACCTTAAAATAATAGGGATTGGCGATAAAGATCCGGCGCTGGGTGCTGATTTTCGTCATGAGGTGGCTTTCAAGGGTGGGCACCTTCAGACCGTAAGGGCTGGCGACAATAGCGTCCTTCCATTTGTTCCAGTAGGTGCGAAATTGTTGCACCCAGTCGTCGAACCCGTTCTTTTTGGCCTCCTCATTGGCTTTGGGGTTGTACTTGATATGGTACTGCTTGAGAAAATGCTTTGGCGCAAAGGCATCGAAATAGGATCCATCGCCTCCGAGATAATAAAGCAATCCTGTAAACGGCTTATTGAACTTGAACTTGACGGTAACCTCATCGATTTTTTCGACACTCGCCCCCATGGGGCCCCACGGCGTCGGCGTGGCCTTGTGGATCTCTTTGTTCAGGATGATGTCGTTCATATAAAAGACCACATCATCGGCCGTAAACGGCGCGCCGTCGGACCAGCGATGACCCTTGCGCAAGGTGAAGGTTATCCCGGTATAGTCCTGGTTCCATTTCCATGATTTCGCCACGTTCGGTACGACTGTGCGGCAGTCATCATTGAAGCGGACGAGGTTGGCTTGCCGCCAGGCCATGATCTCAGAAGTTCCCGACTCGTAAGAGATGGCAATTCCCCGGAGTTTGCCGCCGTATTTGCCGATTTCATCATAGGGCATCACCACAAGGGGTTCTTCCGGCAGCCGTTTCTCCACCGCCGGCAGTTCGCCTTTCTTTACTTTTTCGGCAAACATCGGATTTTCTTTGAATGCCAGTTTTTTATCAATCTGCTTTTCATAGTCTTCCAGCTCGAGTTGCTGGGGAAACTCTGTCTTAATGCCTTTGGGATCGGCAACCGTAGGCCACTGTCCTGCCGTCGCCACAGAGCTGATTACCAAGGATAGAATAAAAACCGTGCCCATAACAAAAACAACATTTTTTACGGAAATTTTTTGACGTTTTTTCATTTTCATTTAAACCCCCCCTCCTTTGTTTAATGAATTTAAAAGTAGCGCACCGGGTTAAATTTGCATCACCTCCTTTTAGCATTTCAGTGTCGGGTTAATAGTCAAAAAACTTTTGGATTTAACACGCCTGATCTTGATAGACTCTAACGCTGAATGAATTCTTTAGCAGTTGTAAGGGACATTGGGGCCTGAGTCAATACATTAGTTCAGGGACGTTGTTGATAAAGTATACAAACCGGAATGTAAATGGATATTGAGAAGAAAGAACCGGCATGGGATGGTGGCAACTTTGGCCAAATTTGACCGGTACAAATGGTGTGGTCATTGCGTTATCATGAGTCGTTGCGAAAACCAGAACCAGTGGCAGGACAGGCGACATGTTTTAAAATGGTTTGCCCGCCATGGAGTTGCAAAAAAGCATCAAGGAAGAGATAGACAACCATTGTAGAAATGAATAAGGTACCGGTTGCCATGCTGCAATCCGGCAGTCGCCGCCCCCCTTTGCCGAAGCTGAGAAGAGCGATCGCATTGAAACTGATCAACGAATATGGTGAGGGTGTCTTTAGCTGAAACAGCAAGACAGTTGGGCATATCGACATCCGCTGTTGCGCAGATATTAAGGCGGAGTGGGGTGGTTTGAGTTTGTACAATTTGTCAACAACGTCCCTATTCTTTCCCATCTTGATTCACACCCGGACCAGGGTTTCTATGTTGGACCAAACGCAATCCTAATGGGAGTGGCGGTTCAGATCAGAGAATATTTTTCACGGAGTCTATGGGAGAGGTCTTGGACCACCTTAAATGCCTTTTCGACGGTTTTTTCACCATCGGGGTTGACCAGGCAGCAGGTGGCGGGTGAAATCAGGCTTTTGGAAAGAAGGTAGTCTTTTTCAATCCCCTTTTTATCAAGGATATTCCATACATTTTCAAGCTGGGCGGTAAGGGTTTCAATCGTTTCGGCTTCAAAAGGCTCGAAATTGGTTGGAATGATGCCCCACACGATCACCCCGCCGTTATCCAGAAACCGCTTAATCGAATTGGCATAGGTGGAGAAAATCTCTCCGTTCAGATAAACATCCATGGATAGAATGTCCATGTCCTGGTTGAGCAGAAAATCCCAGTCCGGGTTGCCGCACAGATGGATGCCGCGCGGGCCTTCAACCATGGAAAGAAATTCTTCCATGTCGCCGCGGGCGGCGTTGCTGTCGTAACCGGAAAGGGCACTGAACAAAAATTGCAGCCCCGGCTCGTCAATGAACATAAAGGCATTGGGATTGAGTTTTTTAAGGCGCTCCAATTGTACGTTGATGCGCTTAGCCATGAATTCATACACAAAGGGCCGTACGGTGTCGTCAAAGATAATCGGGCGTTTATCCTGATCCAGCACATTCAACCCGAAGCTGATGGGCCCTTCCAGCTGTCCCCTGATAGCGGGCCGGTCGGAAAAATCCAGATTGAGAAAGCGGTGATAGACATCGGAATATTGAGTGCTGATGTCAAAATAGGCCGGTTCATCGAAGTGGGCTAAGGTTTCCTCCAGTTCGACGGCAAATTTGTCCATGGAAAACGCCAGGGTTTGCTTTTCCATATCCAGCACAATCCCGGGGAAATGCTCGGATGCCTGGACATACATATCTTCATAATAATTCAAGCGCGGAAGCTGGGGCCAGAAGGGAATGTCCAAGGATAAGGCCTGCGCAAGCGCTGCCTCAGCATCCGTGTGGGGCATCACCGCCATGGCGGTGGTAAGCAGGTTTCCGGGAATAGGCAAAATATAATCTCCTATTATGCATTTAGCGGGAATGGATTTTAGTAAGCTCAGTCGAGACGCGGCCCGCACCTCGATACTAAATCCGAAATTAGAAATCCGAAATCCGAAACAATATCGAAATAAGAAGGCTCAAAATTCTAAACAGATCAACACTCAGTTTTCTGTTTTCAAGTTTTGGTCATTATCATTTCGGTCATTGGAATTTGCCCTTCGACTTGGCTCAGGGTGGTGAGCTTGTCGAACCGTTTCGAATTTCGAGTTTCGAGTTTCGGATTTGCCCGATTCAGCCAATACAAACGCGTAAAATTATAGAAAGTCTGCGTAATTAAATAAACGTATTACAAGACCTGTGAGCTATTAGTCGGGCCCTATATATCTTTCAGGAGCCGGTTCGCCGGCGACGCTTCCATGACGTCTTTGAATTTTTGAATTGCATTCGACAGGGCCTCAAATTCCTCGTTCCTCACAACGGGGATGCTATTCGTGCCGTTTTGTTCGATGGCATCAATGACAGATGTTATGGTGAGCGTATTGATATCCCGGGCCGGTTGATAGCCGAATTTTTTATCCACCCGGGTTGTGGTCTCGGAGACCAGCCTGCTTTCGACCAGGTCAAATAATATATTGTGAACGAGTCGGATGGGTGCTCTCAATTGCGCCGAAATCTCGGTATCCGTTAAAGGTTTTTGGCCACTGGCAAAGTTTTTAATCAACAGGTGAGCGATTTGCAGGGTGAGCACTTTTTTAAAGGCCGGGCTTACCTTGTTGCTGTCGGGCTCATATTCATAGGTTCCGACATTCTGGTTGGCAAAAGACAGCTCGGCACCGAAAAGAACCACCCACCAGCTGATCTGCACCCACATTAAAAACAAGGGGAGTGCGGCAAAGCTTCCGTAGATAGCGTTGTATCGCGCAGTCCCTACCTGAAAACTGATGTAGCCCCACTGGACAATTTGGAAAATGGTGCCGGCAATGATACCGGCTATCAAACCGGCTTTGAGATCGACCTTGGTATTGGGCATCAAGACATAAATGATCGTAAATAGTATCCAGATCAGCACATAGGGGATGAGCTTGAAACTCAAAAAGATCAGCGGACTGAGCACACCTAAGAGTTTTATTTGTTGCGTCAACTGGGTAATCTGAGTGGTAATGAAGACCGTTGCACTGCTGGATACCAGAATCAGTATCGGGCTGATCAGCATTACCGCCAGATAGTCGCTGAATTTTCTGCCCCAGGTGCGGGATTCCTTAATCTCCCAGATATCGTTTAATGAGTTTTCTATATGGCTCAGCACTTTGATCACCGACCAGAAAAGTAAAACCAGGCCGATCCCGGCGATGACACCGCCTTTAGTGGTTTCAAGCAGAGATTCGGCATACTGAATTGCTTTATTCAGCATTTCTTCCTGTCCGGGGAGTTTTACGACCAGCTCACTGAGCTCATTTTTAAGGACTTTCTCAAAACCAAACCCTTTGGCGATACCGAACAACATTGCCATCACCGGGACAATGGAAAGCAGCGTGTAAAAGGTCAGCGATGAGGCCCGGGTAAAACACTTGTCTTCGTCAAAGCCGCGCACGGTGAGAAGAAAAATTCTGAGCTGTTTAATAAGGAAGGATTTTCCGAAGGGCAGATCTTCAAGCCGGATACGCCAGATATCGACGGTCACAAAATTGATGGCCCGGGTTATCAAGCTTTGAATAGTGTGAAATGCAGATTTTTGCATTTGGCCCACCGTAATTTAGTTGATTGCCCCGGTTAAATTCACTTCGCTTGTTTTCTACGAAAAATTTAACGGGGTAAAAGTTGATTGGGTTGATTGAGTTTATTGAGTTGACTGAGTTGATTGGTATAATCGGATATATTGCCTTCACTTTAATCAACAAATCAACCTAACCCGGATAAACCGGAAATACGAAACAAATTCACAACTAAGATTCTATTCTTCCGATGTTTCATCGGTTGTGTCCTGGGTGCGATAATTATTTGCGCTGGAATCAAATAATTTAGTGTCAGGGGCGAGATGAAATTCAGCCATCAGTACTTCGGCATCCATCGGGGATACCGTCTCTACCATGGGGGAAACCGATTCCGGGCTGACAACTGTCCGCTGGAAGTCTGACAGAAATTGAATCTCTTCCGGCTCTGCCAGGTCTGTTACTTCAAGCCGGCTTTTTTCAAAGGTGATTATCTCGGTGTGCCCCGGATCCGCTTTGACGATAAAATCTGCCTCTTGGGCCAGGATAAAAGCAGTCTCTGTCTGAACTTTAAACTCAAAGGCGGATGGTTCAGGTGCACCGCTCACATAGAACCGGACTCCGCCCTGTTTCAGGGACAGAAATGACAGGCTGGAGTTTCTGGCAGAATTTGAATTGGACTGAAGAAGGGTGAGTATGGTTCCCGGTGCCATTGCCAATCTGCTTCCGTCAACAAGCCGGCATAAGATCCAGGAATTTTTACGCGTATGCAGGATGTCTCCCTGATAAAGCGGCAACCCGGTTTTGGCCCGGTAACCCACCGCAGGATCACGATGAAAAATGAACGTTTCTCCCCGCACGGATTGGATCTTTCCCGCCGGCAGTCCGGTACCGGCCTGAAAAACATCCTTGATGACCGTATCAGCGGGCAGCGACCTTTCTGAAATGGACATCTCCGAAACAGCCGGACGGGCTATTATAAGCAAAAGTGGTATTAAAAACGTCACCCAGACAAAAATTTTCCTCGATCCCGGCATGTTGGACTCCTGATTAGAGCGTTTGTCAGAATAATGTAACAATATCTTGGATAATTGTAAAGAATGTAGGATGAATAATAGGCCTTTAATTTTTTTACGATTTAGGGTATTTAACAGCTTTTCATTACAAAAGGGAAGATATGCGTACTTATCCTAAAAACCCACAAAAAGTCTATTACTTTGGCACCTGCCTGGTGGACATGTTTTATCCTGGGGCCGGTATGGCGGGTATTAAACTGCTCCAGCAAAAAGGGGTAAAGGTTATATTCCCGTCAAAACAAACCTGCTGCGGCCAGCCGGCCTACAACTCAGGATTTCCGGATGAAGCCAGAGCCGTAGCCAGGAAACAAATTGAACTGTTTTCTGAAGATTATCCGATTGTTGTACCTTCCGGTTCCTGCGCGGGGATGATGCGACATCACTACCCTAAATTGTTTGAAAACGATCCTCTGATCGATCAGATAAAAAAGTTTTCGGAAAGAATATTTGAGCTGTCGGAATTCCTGGTCCATGCTTTGAATATACAACTGGAAGATCAGGGTCTGCCGATCAAAGTAACCTGGCATTCGTCCTGCCACGCGTTGCGCGAAATGGGCGTCACGGAAGATTCCAAATCCCTGATTCGACAGTTGAAAAATGTGGAGTTGGTTGAACTGCAAAGGGAACACGACTGCTGCGGCTTCGGGGGAACATTTGCGATCAAACAGCCGGCCATCTCCGCTGTCATGGTAAAAGACAAAACCGATGACATCCGGCAAACGGGAGCAGAACGACTCATCACCGGCGACTGCGGATGCCTGATGAATATCAGCGGCGCCATGCAATACCAAAATACTTCGATAGACGGCCAGCACCTGGCCGAGTTTATCTGGGAGAGAATCAATGGCGAATCATCAAGCGCTTGATTTTGAAAATAATGTTGCCCGGGCTTTAAAGGATAAGCAGCTGATAAAAAATATTCAATCCGCCATGGATACCCTGGTCCTTAAACGGAAAAATATTTTTTCGGATGCCGCTGAAA
Organism: Gammaproteobacteria bacterium; assembly: GCA_049190255.1. Classification (GTDB taxonomy): domain Bacteria; phylum Desulfobacterota; class Desulfobacteria; order Desulfobacterales; family JAFDCJ01; genus JAFDCJ01. Next base: position 10,042 of record JAIVWA010000065.1, read on the forward strand.
CCGAACAGCTCAGAGTGCTGGGAAATTCAATCAAAAGCAAAGCTCTGAGCAAGCTGCCGGAGCTTTTGGAGCGCCTTGAAAAAAAATGCACCCAAAACGGCATCAAGGTGCACTGGGCCGAAACCATCCCCGAAGCCAATCAGCTGGTTTTAGATATTATGAAATCCCATGGCGCCACCCGCCTGGTCAAGGGCAAGTCCATGGTTTCGGAAGAAATGGAGCTGAATGCCTATTTGCAAAAAAACGGTATCGAGGCCCTGGAAACCGATCTGGGTGAATTTATCATTCAACTGAACCACGAAACCCCGGCGCACATCATCGTTCCCGCCATTCATAAAAATAGGGATCAGATTTCAAAAATTTTTCACGATAATATCCCGGACGCACCCTATACCGAAAATATCGACGAACTCAATGCCATCGCCCGCAAAACGCTGAGACAAAAGTTTAAAAAAGCTGATGTCGGACTGAGCGGTGTTAATTTTGCGGTGGCAGAGACCGGTACGTTGTGTCTGGTCGAAAACGAAGGCAACGGCCGCATGTGCACCACCGTGCCCGGGGTGCACATCGCCCTCATGGGTCTGGAAAAGGTCGTCGAAAAATTGGAAGACCTGCCTCCCATGCTGCGTTTGTTGATCGGTTCGGCCACCGGCCAGCTGATCACCACCTATATCAACATGATCACCTCGCCGCGTAAAGCCGGCGAAAAAGACGGCCCCAAAGAAGTTCATCTGATCATCCTGGACAACGGCCGCTCAAAAATCTATGCCGACGCCCAGCGACGCCAGACCCTTTACTGTATTCGCTGCGGGACCTGCCTCAGCCACTGTCCGGTATACAATCGAATTGGGGGTCATGCCTACGGCTATATTTATCCGGGGCCCATCGGAAAGATTTTAAACCCGCAGATTGAAGGGTTAGAGGCAGCCGGGGTGCTGGCCACGGCATCCAGTTTGTGTAATGCCTGCGAAGAGGTCTGCCCGGTCAAAATTCCCATCCCGGAACTGATACGCCGCATACGAAACGAAAGCTATTCCAAAGATCCCGCCAGCACGGTCGAGGGGCACGGGTACAAAAGCAACTGGAAAGAAAGTCTGATCTGGAAAATCTGGACCATCGCCAACACCCATCCGCTTTTCAATTCGGCCGGCATCAAAGTTCTGGGTGCCTTAGGGCTAAAATTGCCGAATGTGGGACCGCTGAAACAGTGGACCCGCTACCGATCAACCCCTGAAGTTGCTCCCCAAAGTTTACACGAACTGGTCAAACAAAATGGAGTCGACAATGAGTGAGCAATCACGCGCTCGAATTTTTGCCAGATTATCTGCCGGCAGCCGACAGCCTTCAATATCTGTCCCCCAACCGGAACCGATGCCCATCAGAACATACAGTCCGGCGGAAAAAATTGAAAAATTGAAAACGCTGATGGAAGCCATGCGCACCGAGGTGCATGTTACCAGCGCCCCAAATTGGATCCATACATTAGAAGAAATCGTAAAAAAGCGGGAATTAAAAAGCCTGGTTTATCCGCCCCAGACGACGCTGGGTGACACCCTGGAAAGCCATTGGGAAAATGACGGAAGCGGCCTGCCGCAATTAATCCCCTACGAAAAAGAAATTGAGGATTTCAAGGACCGGCTGTTTACCATCGATGCCGGTATCACCTCCACCGCCGGCGCCATTGCCGACCCCGGTGCCCTCATCTTATGGCCTTCGGAAAAAGAGCCCCGTTTGATGTCTCTGGTTCCGTCCATTCATATTGCCGTTCTGCAGGCCGACAAAATATACAGCTCCTTTTTAGAGGTCATGCAAAAAGAAAACTGGGCGGCCAAAATGCCCACCAACGTTGTGCTGATATCCGGACCCTCTAAAACAGCGGACATAGAAATGACGCTGGCCTTTGGTGTGCACGGCCCCAAGGAGTTGATCGTGCTGGTTGTAGAAACATAGCTATGTCGTGTTTAGAGGCATGAACTAAGTATTAATAATTTGTAGAGCTCAGCGCTCGCGCCAGTGGGAGTGCTGGAGACAGGGGATTTCAGATTGCGGATTTCAGATTTCGGATTGAAAAAATTAAAATCGGATTATATTCCTATTAAAATTCCGCAATCCACAATCCCAAATCCGCAATCGAATCTCTCCAACACTCCAGTACTCCAAAGAATTCGATGAGCTGGCACGGCAAATAACTTTGACAACACTTTAAAGACGTATTCTAAAAGATGCAATTGGAATCCACAACCCCTCCTGTTCGCCTGGCATGGACCATCTGGGGATTCGGCGCCACCTTTTACCTCATGGGTTTTTTCCAGCGAGTGGCACCGGCGGTAATGACCGCCGAACTGATGCAGGAGTTTAACCTCAACGCCACCGCGCTGGGCAATTTATCCGCCTTCTATTTTTACAGTTATGTGTCGATGCAAATCCCCACCGGGATCCTGGCAGATATCTGGGGGCCGCGCCGGCTTTTAACCACCGGTGCGTTCGTGGCGGCTGTCGGTGCGTTGCTGTTTGCCATGGCCCCGACCATTTTTTGGGCCTACCTCGGCCGGTTTTTGATCGGTGGTGCCGTGGCGGTTGCCTTTGTGGGTAGCCTAAAATTAGCCGGCGAATGGTTCCCGGCCCGCTATTTTGCCATGGTTTCAGGAGCTGCCCTGCTTTTTGGTATTGTCGGT
>JAIVWA010000066.1:0-8002 GCA_049190255.1 Gammaproteobacteria bacterium
TACCATTGCTTTCAATCGGCATGATTTTCGTATAGCTCTGACTGTCCAGTACCTTCGATTTTAAACACACCTAAAATTCAACGAATAAAGTCTGCCAAGGATCAGACTTAAAGGATTTTCAGGGTTTTTACGGAAATGGGCGGATAAATTTAAGGTTATCTTAACAAATACATAATAGAATCAAAATATTGGCGAGATTTGATAGAAATGTAAACAAAACGAACCGCTAAAAAAGTATAGGTTTGTCATGCGCAAGGCACAACTCTGTTAAAATCGGAAATAAGCCATATATTTTTTCGTTTTCTTGACAATATACCACAATGTGGTTACCTAATGGAATATTCTAAATGAAGTTGCCTTTATCAATTCTGTTAAAAGTAATCTTTCATATTCGATTCAAAAACCTCGGGGACCTAAATATAGGCATACCATTGCCCTATTAAGAAAATTTGGTTCTTGCCTTTTGACGATCAAAAAAAGTATTTTCTTAAGGAGGAAAAATAAAATGGAAGCAACAAAAGAAAAAGCAAAAATAGTGAATGGGGTAAACACAGAACAGTTGTTTAGTACGATTGATCTCATCAAAGAGAATCCGGATATTGCAAAGTTTAAGTTTCGAGCAACCAACAAATGGATCAACGGAACGCGTTGCCGTGGGACGATCAAAGATTTCTACGGTGCCTTAAAAGAGGATAATTCCCGTCCATCTGTGGATTATGATATGGATGAACCCCCTGTTCTTTTAGGAAATAATGAAGGGAGAAATCCTGTCGAGTATCTTCTTGTGGCCCTCTCCGGCTGTCTTACCACAAGCCTTATTGCTCATGCGTCTGCCAAAGGAATACAAATAAATGGGGTAGAATCCAGGTATGAGGGTGACATCGATCTGCGCGGCTTTCTGGGATTATCGGAAGACGTTCCTGTGGGTTATAAGGAAATCCGGGTGTATTTCAAGATCGATGCAGATGTTTCAGATGAACAGAAAAAAGAACTGGTACAGATGGCCCAAAAATATTCACCGGTTTTCAACACGATCACAAAGTCAGCCCCGGTTTCGGTGCGTTTGGATAAATAAAAAATGCTGTTGGAAAAACGTCGACGCCGTTATCTTCTGTTTTATTTTACATAGTCAAGATTGTCATATAAAAGCTTTGAGGTATTCATTAGTAAAGTAGGACGGCAAAATGAAGATAGAATCTCACATTGTTAATGCATTTGTTGATGGGAAAACAGGTGGCAACCCGGCAGGAGTGATACTTGACGCTGATGATTTGTCACGTGGCCAGAAGCTTGAAATTGCCTCGAAAATTGGTTTATCAGAAACTGCATTTGTTTCATCCTCAAAAATCGCTGATTTTAAACTGGATTTTTTTACTCCGACCAAACAAATTGCCCACTGCGGCCATGCAACGATTGCCACCTTTGTTTACCTCAGAGAGCTTGGTCGGGTTACTAAATCAAGAACATCAAAAGAGACAATAGATGGTAAACGTGAAATTTTTTTCGATGGCGGAATGGCGTTTATGGAACAAGTGTCGCCCAATTATTCAAAAGTAAACAATGAAGAGAAAGAGATACTTTCTTCCCTGGCTTTATCTTCTTCAGATCTAATGAACGGATTTTCCCCTGCTATCGTTAATACCGGCAATGCCTTTTTGATTGTTCCTCTAAAAAATGAAAATGCCGTCGCTTTAGTTAAGCCTGATTTTGAAGCTATAACACAATTAAGTGGGAGGTATGATCTTATCGGATACTATGTGTTTTCAGGGGATGCGAAAGATCAGCGAAGGGATGCCGGGACAAGAATGTTTGCTCCCAGATATGGTATTGTCGAAGAATCTGCAACAGGAATGGCTGCAGGTCCGTTGGCATGTTTTTTATATGATAAAATGGGCCTTACTAAGGATGTATTTTTGATTGAACAAGGGCACTTTATGAAGCCGCCCTCACCAAGTGTCATTACTGTTAAATTGGATCTTGAAGATGAAAAAATTACTGGGCTGATTGCCGGAGGAAAAGCGAAAGTCATGAAGTCTCTGATTATATCAATATAGACCAACGGCTAACGATATAGACACTTCGGCTATTAGTGCTCGGTTTGATGCAGCGTAAATTTAGACTGGTAGATGTAGTCTGCAATGAACCTGGAGTATTCTATGACTGTGGAAGCCACACGTCATCTCCAATTTGGGTACTTGCAAATTATTATGAATTTGCGTATGCAATATGCAGTTGCTCGCTGACCAGACTATTGTAAAAAGTCCTCTGTTGTATAATGCTGATATTGACCGAGGACTATTGGCAATGTCCTTGGTCCAGATATATCTGAAAATTCGATAATTCTTATATAATTGCACAGGACACTTTCAAACCATATGCTTTTGATAATCGAACTGAAATCCTGTATGTTTTTTTAAACTAACTAGATGAAAAGGGAGCATTCAGATGGCCAAGGAAATTGTCGCGCAGGAGCTAAACACAAAAGACTTCATCCATGAGAAAGTCGAAGAAATCCAACGCATTGTCAAAGACGGAATGGCGATCAATGCGCTTTCGGGAGGTGTCGATTCATCCACGGTCACGATGCTTGGCCACCGCGCCTTGGGGGATCGTCTAAAGACCGTGTTTATCGAAAACGGCCTTATGCGAGAGGGAGAGGCCGAAAAGGTTGCAGGTCTTTTTAAAAGGCTTGGGGTCACGGTCGACGTTATCGATGCTAAAAATGAATTCTTTGCCGCACTCCAAGGCGTCGCGGATCCGGAAGAGAAACGTGAAGCGATTACTCAGGCCTTTTACAAAGATGTATTCGGACGTCTCGTCAAAGGAAGTGGTGCAAAACACCTTCTTCAAGGGACCATATTGACTGATATCGACGAGACCATCGCAGGGATAAAACGACAACACAATGTCTTTGAACAACTCGGAATAAACCCGCAAGAGGCTTTTGGATATCAAATCATCGAACCGCTAATTCAGCTTCGCAAAAACGGTGTGAGAATGGTTGGTGCGGCGCTCGGGCTCCCGGCAGAAGCTTTTGACCGTATTCCATTCCCAGGTCCAGCTCTCGCTGCGCGTGTGATCGGTGCAATAACCCCTGAGCGGATCGAGACAGTTCGAAAGGCAACCGTTGTGGTCGAACGGCTGCTCAAAGATACAGGTGCGTTCCAGTATATGGCCATCCTGCATAAGGACCGCGTGACCGGTATGCGAGACGGATTACGCGATTTTGGCCAGCAGATCGAGGTGCGTTGCTGGGAGAGTGTCGACGCGCGGGTCGCAACACCGACACCGCTTTCTTACGAAATTCTTGAGAAACTCGCCAGTGAGATAATCCGCGAGGTGCCAGGCATTGTCAGTGTTACATACAACATCGCACCGAAACCGCCTTCAACCATCGAAGCGGTTTGAGGATCAGGAAAGATTCAGAAGCTTGAAATAAGCGAATTACAAGATAACAAGATCTTTAGTAGAAAAGTTGGGGTCACTTGTGAGGTTCACGCCGAGTCGTCTCAATCCAGCCTCATCCCCCGGTGTAGGAATATGGGTCATATGAACTTCGCACCAGTGGAGTTCCTCCAATTTTTCCATGGCCAACTGGGCGGCAGGGTTGACGGTCGCACTAATGCTGAGGGCGATTAGTGTTTCCATCAAGTCAAGGCTGAGCGTCTTTTCATTGAGCACGTAGGTTTTGAGATTCAGAACCGAATCGACAATATTGGGCGGTAGCAGTTTAATCTTGTCTGGGATTTCGGCCAAATGCTTAATGGAGTGCAGAATAAGGCTTGATGCTACGTGAAACTGCGGTGAATTGTCGCCGGTTATCGTAACCTCTCTGAACACAAACGTGCTAACCAATGCGTCGAGTGTTTTGAATGTGAAGAAAAATGTCCTCAGGGAATTCCAATATCCGAACAGCTCAAAGAGGCGCATACCTGGCTGAATAAGTCAAAATAGACGCTTAAGACCGAGCTTTTACAAGAGTTTGAGTAAATTCATCAACGGGATTTTCATTAAATTAGCTAAACGCATGAGGTTGCAATTAATGGAATGATTGACGAATTCGTGCTATCTAAATGGTTAAGTCCTGCCCGGAGTAATCAGCCGCGTGCAGATTTGCTATCCCTGCGGCCATCTTTGACTTGAGCATGGAGAGCCGACGATTGACCAGAATTTTATCTTTCAGCTTACCAAAAACAAGTTTCCTGCTTTTATTTAATGGAAGTAGCTAGCGGAGGGGAAAAATGCAAAAGCCCGTATACCAAAACCTGTTCAAGCCTTTGAATCTGAACGGTCTTAGATTGAAAAACCGTATCACTATGGCACCTTTGTATCTGGGATACGCTGCCAAAGGGGGCAGGGTGTCCAAGCTGCTGCTTCACCATTATAATGAGATGGCCAAAAGCGGAGCTGCAATGATTATGGTTGAGAATGCTAGTATAACGGCCAGCGGCAGCGGTTCTCCTCGAACCATTAGGTGTGACCACAATCGGTATTTAAAAAGTTTAGAAACACTTGCAGATACTATCCATAAGGAAAAAAGCCTCGCCGGTCTTCAGATTAACCATGCAGGAAGATTTGCACATGTATCAGAATCGGTTGCGCCATCAGCCGTTCCCGCATTTGGAAAGAACCCTCGCGCACTTACCAAAAGAGAGATAACCACCATCCAGAAACAGTTTGCAAAGGCTGCCTTACGCGTGAAAAAGGCCGGGTTTGATCTGGTGGAACTTCACGGAGGCACCGGTTATCTGCTTTCCCAGTTTGTATCTCCTAGAACCAATAAGCGCAGCGATGCTTATGGTGGGCCAATTGAAAATCGGATTCAATTTCCGTTAGAAGTTTTAAAACGGGTAAAAGATACTGTGGGAGATTTCCCGGTCGGGTATCGGTTTTTAGTTAATGAGTGGCTTCCAGATGGTCTTAAAGAGAGCGAGTCCATCTTTTTGGCTAAAAGCTTAGAGCAAGAAGGTATTGCCTACATCTCTGCCATGGGTGGTACATATGAATCGTTTTTCCTGCCGGAAATTATGAAAAAAGCCAAAAGGGTCGGTTACATGGTATCCTTAGCCACCGCCGTTAAGAAAAACGTGGGCATTCCGGTCATTGCAGCGGGGCGGATATCAACGCCTTTGAAAGCCGAATCCATTTTGAGAGAAAAAAAAGCGGATCTAATCGGATTAGCCCGTATGCTTTGGGTCGATCCTGACTGGCCGAAGAAGGCTAGAAAAGGTAAGGATCGATCAATCATAAAGTGTAGCCCGAAATGCGATGCATGTTTTCAACTCGTTATGAAGGGAAAACCGGCCTATTGTCCAAGATGGGGTAAGGAAAGGCGGACGACATATCAAGGTCTATTTCAGTAAAGGCATCTTCATTATCAGGCGAACAACTTAAGGGTCTATCTTTTTGCATTAGCGGAAGAAACCACACAAAAAAGGCAATATTTTGAAACCGGCATCAAACTTGATTATCCGATGCCGGTTTTTTTATTTTATGTCTAAATTCAAGATCCGGGCTGATAATTTTCGGATTGCCAAATACAATATCCAATGAATTTAATGGGATTCCAAAGATTCAATTCAGGCACGGAATCTCCAACCGCCTCTCTTGTAAAATCGTGAAAATTTCCGTATCCAATCTACAATGATTCTATTCGAGAACTATGCCAAGCTGTCCTGCTTACTGGTATACGTTTTTCAAACACAATTTGTAGAGCGATCCGATTATAAATCGGAACCAATAATTGATGTAGAATATCGCAGGAAATCGAGTCTGTAATAGCTGGCAAGGCTATTACAGATATGGTAAGGCTTGAAACCATGCAAAAGGCCTATTTGGACGAGCTGTCCAAGAAAAAAAGAAGAAAAAAATGAAATCAAGATTTGATTAAATAGTAAAATCGAGGCGTTTGCCGCACAATTCCTATTATATCTTATATCTATCAGTAAGTTAATCACAAAAGGGAGGTCAATATGTCATATCAGATGATCAAGTTTGCTAAGAATGAGGCTATTGCCACGATCACACTTAACCGTCCTGAGAAATACAACACGCTCAGACTCGAGATGCTTCACGAAATGGAAAACGCTCTCATGGACGCCAATCAAGATGATGAAATGAAAGTCATTGTCCTGGAGGGAGCAGGTGATAGTTTCTGCGGTGGGTTCGACTTTTCCGGCGGGCTGGAGCACTACGAAAAAATCAATGAAGACGGCTACGATCCAGGCGTCGATATTCATTGGGTGACAAATTCCTACACCAGCTATATTCCGAAATTCATGGGTCTATGGCGTGGGCTGAAACCGACGATTGCCAAAGTTCATGGCTACTGTGTCGGGGGTGGTTCGGAACTAGCTCTGTGCGCTGATTTGATCATCGCCTCTGATGACGCCCGTTTCGGTACGCCTTATTCGAGGGTGTGGGGCTGTCACCTGACCGGTATGTGGGTTTATCGACTGGGCCTGGCGAAGGCTAAGTACTACGCCCTGACCGGAGAGTGGGTGAGTGGTAAGGAGGCTGCGGAGATCGAGTTGATCAACTTTGCCTATCCGCTCGAAGAGCTCGATCAGAGGGTTGATGAGCTGGCCAGGAAGCTGGCAATGATACCTCTGACTCAACTGATTTCAATGAAACTCATCGTCAATCAAGCCTATGACAATATGGGTTTGCAGGGTACACAGACGCTTGGCCCCATACTTGACGGTGCGATGCGAAATACACCGGAAGGCCGGGAGTTTGTTCGTGTTGCCATGGCGGGAGGTGTCAAGGCTGCTGTGGAAAAAAGGGATGGACCGTTTGGCGACTACAGTCAGGGCGCACGAGAGGATCAGCCACGAAAAAGAAGTGAGCTGGATTAGACTTGATACGGCAGCTCGCACTGCGAAAGTTCTGCGGTGGTGATCTTTGGTGAGGAAGCGGCGATCACCACCTCTGTGCTATGCAAGGTTGAGGTATTAGGTCCTGAATACAGGAGTTCCAAGTCAATAATGGTTAGGGCTACAGCCCTTCCACAATTGCTTCCGGCAGGCGATCGCGGTTAGCATGGGTCACTTCCAACAGGTGGATATCTAGCCGTTGTTTGATTTCCCGGATGAAATCATTCCCTTTCAGCGGAATGGTGGCAAGCACCTGTTTGTCGGCGTTCAAAATATCGCAGACAAGATTCCGAAAACGGTTTGAAAAAAGCTCCATTTTACCGATTTCATCGATCACAATCAGTTCTACATCCGGATTCAGCAGGTCCAATGTCTCCAGAAACTCCTCGAATCCATCTTTATCTACCCCGTATCTGCCTACCCGATGCTGGCTATCGATTTCCACGTGAGCCAGGATTCGGCACCCTCCATTCAGACCCTGCAGTTCAAATCCCAGGCGAGACCCCGTGCATCGAATTTCGGAGGTACAAAAACCGGCCATGTTGACCGATCCCATCCGTTTGATGATCTTCTGAACAAGCGTTGTCTTTCCCACTCCGGGCTTTCCCGTAATCAATGTCTTGGCATGCCTCAACCGCATCGGGCAATTTTCCTTAATATTCAAAATAAGTTAAAGTGCGTCCATGTCAATGTTCGCCATAAGATAATCCCTGTCTTCATCATTGTGCAAAAAAACACCCAGATTGCCGAGCCTGATGTTTTGCAAACCAGTGGATTTCACTTTCGTGTAAGCTTCAACCATTTCTTTCGTGTGGGGTCTCCTGAATTCCTTCATCTGATGTTCCGGGAAAAAGGCCAGGATGGTAAAGGGGATCGTTGGTTCAACCGCTGATAGATCCCTGGCAATTTTTTCCAGTTCGTCGCTTTCTACAAGGTTAGGAATATAGAGGGACAAGACTTCAAGGGTAAAGCCCCGCTTGAGAATTTCTTCAGGAAGTCCTAAGATATGCTTGTTGGAACATCCTGTCAGCCACTTATGTTTCTTGGCATCGTGGGCCTTGATGTCCAACCAGAAGGCATCCACACCCGAAGCCTGGAGACGATCAAGGTTTTGAGGTGTGAGGCCG
>JAIVWA010000066.1:8010-12548 GCA_049190255.1 Gammaproteobacteria bacterium
AGTGGATTTCACTTTCGTGTAGGCTTCAACCATTTCTTTCGTATGGCCTTGGTTTGGGTTTTGATGAGTCGTGCGCATTCTTCGTAAAACTCGGGACAGCAGGTAATATCCCCGCCTGTGAAGGCGACAATGTTCCTTGCCGGGCCAAAGCCCTGCGGACTGAGCAGAACGGTCTCTGGTTCGAGGATACCCGGACAGCTGATAGACCGATATCCATGCGAGACACAGCTCCCGCAACATCGGCATGTCTCCTGCGCATGCCAGGCGGTCGCCCTTTCCCGCGGCTCCTCAAAGTTCACCAAATTTTCGTATTCCATGCTTTTCTTCAGGATGTCCCCAGGTGTATACCAGGCGCCATCCTGTACTTTGCTGAAATACCAGGAGTGACATTTTCGGCAGGAAAAATTGCACCCGGACTGATATATGGAAAGATAGTTTTCAGGTCGTGAGAGGTGAACAGAGGTGATCAGACGATATATATCCCCATTTTCATATTTAAGTGTCGCCTGACAGGCAGGCTGATGCTTTCCATCTACCTTGACCAGACAGCTTCCGGGCGCAAGGCCCTGTTTTTTAAGCTGGCATTTTGATGTTTCCATGATTTTTTCTTTTAAGGGTAACACAGTCACCTTTTCGTCCTCAAATAGTTTTTTTTCGGGGCGTAACGAATTTTGTTTTCTCTCTGATGATCTCTGAAATAGCCAACCAAAAGGTGGAAATATCATCCGCGTCTAAAACCTGTGATAAGTCTGACGTTCCACTCTTACCCATGGTAAATCGTATCTGCTATGAAGCACAGGCCAACCAATTTTGCTGCTATCATTTGAGTATCTCAGCATCGATTCGAAGATTCTATTCAAATTACTAAAAAGCCGCATATCTTATCTTGTGTGCGGCTTTTTGTTTGATTAGCTTATCAAATATAAAATAGAATCAGCCTGTTGGTCGGATTTGATTGAGCGAAATGTAAACAAAACGAACCGCTAAAAATTTATAGGTTTGTCATACGCAATCTATAGTTCAGGTCGAAAATGACATGGCACTGTATGTTGTGGTATGTGATTTTTGATTTCCCTTTAGTTTCGGATTGGGATATGAAACAAAAATCGCAGGAATGAGAGAGCCATCGAGATTTCAAGTTATGGCAAGGTGTCTGAAATTTGAAGACATCACATTTTAAAACCTTTCTGTATATCATTACAAATTACATGATAAGCAGAACAGTATAATCACTGGTCATATGGCTTGAACTTGAACAATGGGATTGGGGCTGCTTATTGCACAAAAAAAAGACTATGGTAATCTTGATACACTAATAGGAATCTCCGGAAGTTGAAGAAAATCATTGGATTGGATGCAAACTCTGATGGCAAAACTCCAACTTAAAACGGTGCTACAAAGACTGGGAGCAGATCACGATGAGTAAAAAGATTGTACAACTTGGTTATGGCAAAATGGGCAAGACGCTCTTGGACGACTTGCTCAAGACCGCGCAGTTCGACGAACTGGTGGTGGCCGATGCGGGACCGAATTTCATGTCGGAAATCGTTAAGATAGAAGACACGAGGGTGAAACCCACCAGCCTGGATGTAGACGACCGGAGAGCGCTTCTCGCCCTGATTGAGGGGGCCGATGTTGTCGTCGAGTTACTGCCCGTTCGCTACACCATGCAGGTTGCCCAGGCTGCCGTCGAAGCGGGAACCCACATGGTGAGTTCCGTCTTTATCATTGACTGGAGCATCCAGGACCCGGAGGGGGCGAAGCGGCAGCAGGAACAGATGGCCGAAGTGGACCAGAAGGCCAGGGAGAAAGGGCTTACCGTCTTGAAGGAATTTGGCATGGACCCCGGACTCGACCTCATCGTTGCCGGGGAAACTGTGCGACAGCTTGATGAAGTGAAGGTGCTTTACACTTACGGAGCGGGCTTCCCGGAGCACAAGCTGTCACAGGCAAATCCACTCGGCTACAAGTTCACTTGGTCAATCATAGACACTATCTGCTCCTACAGTATCCCCGGGCGGATTATTAAGAACGGGAAGGTTCAGGAAGTCCTGGCCGATGGAATGTTTGTTCCCGGCAACTATCACATCCTGGACTTAAAGGAGATGGGAGGTCCCCTTGAGTGTTTCGTCAACGGCGACGGAGAGTCTCTCGCCAGACTTTTCCCTGCCATTGCTAAAAGTGCTACGACACTGGGGCGTTTCATCTGTCGCTGGACGGGTCACGCAGCATTCTGGGAAAAGATGGTGAAAAGCGGGTTCAACCGGATCGAACCCGTAAAAGTGAACGGCGTCGATGTCATCCCTGCGGCGTTCTGCTCAGCCCTGCTGGGCTCCCAGGAACAATTCCACTACGGTGCGCAGGAGAGGGACGTGGCACTAATCCGTGTTGATGCCCGGGGGGCTAAAAACGGCAAACCCACGAGAGTAGTCAGCCAGCTCATAGATTACCGAGATCTGAAAACCGGCTACACCGCTATGCAGCGTACCGTGGCTTATCCCATGTCCATCGGTGCCCAGATGATTATGGACGGCCGTCTCTCGAAACGGGGTATCATCGATCCCTCGGAAGTTCCCTTCGAGCCATTCATTACAGAACTCCGCAATCGGGGACTGGATATCACTCGGAAGGTCGAACACTGGGACGGTAGCATCGAACCGGGAGGTGAATAGAACTCAACGCTGCCGCCCAAATGAGACCGTGGCAGGATCAGAGATCGTGGGATTGGTGCCGTTGGAGTTCATTACTTTTGATCACTGCTATAAAGCACAAGTTCGCCTATTTTGCTGATATCATTTGAGTACCTCAGCGTCGATTAAAAGAATCTATCCAGATTATCAAAGAAGCCGCATACCACATTTTGTGTGCGGCTTTTTATTTGATTAGCTGAACTAATATGCAATAAAATCAAATTATTATCCGGGTTTGACTAAGGCACGCAATCCACACTCAGCCCAAAATGTAGATTACTAATTGCGCAATCTATAGTCTGGTGAGATTGTGAATTTGTCCAGCGAACCTAAAATATCATGGTTCAATTTTTTGGTGGAATTGAAAGTGCAATCTACATACTGCGATAAAAGCCGGCCGGATCGGATATTTATAAGATTTTTGAGCGATAAAATCGTTGAATATGAACCTCAAACCAGATAAAGAATGTGAAAAACGTGGTGATATCGTTTTTCTATTTGAGATAATTACGAATTCCATATGCTGGTAATATCTGAAGTCGGAACTCATCCAATTTAGCTCTAATCGGTGGGACTGCCGACAGCGATCAAGTTCTTTTGGATGACCGAATTTGGAAGCGCGTATCACCTATCATTTAAAGTCAGAGGACCCAAAAAATACACCGCTGACAAACTCAAATGAGTATCTCGGGAGGTTAATCATGAAAAAATCAATTGGACCCAGGGCAATTATCCAACCGAACCCGGTTCTTATCATTGGCAGTTACGATCAAAGCGGCCAGGCCAATATGATGACCGTGTCCTGGGGCGGAATCTGTTGCAGCAAGCCGCCTTGTGCTGCCATATCGCTCAGGCAGGCAACGTACACATACGGGAATATCCGGCACCATAATGCCTTTACGATAAATATTCCCTCCACTTCGTTTGTCAAAGAAGCCGATTATGTTGGAATTTATTCCGGGAAAAAGGAAAATAAATTTGAATCCTTAGGTCTGACGCCTGTCAAAAGCGATGTCGTGAATGCACCCTATGTTAAAGAGTTGTCTGTTGTATTGGAATGTGAGGTGCTGAAGGTCGTGGAAATCGGCCTGCACATCCTGTTTATCGGTGAAATTAAAGATATCAAAGCCGATGAAAATATCTTGGCAGAAAACGGTCTGCCCGATATTGCTAAAGTACAACCGTTTATCTACAATTCTGCCGGTCAGGATTATTATGCATTAGGCGATTTCCTGGGCAAGGCATATACAGTCGGACGTAGTAAGTAGAATCGAGTATTATTCACAAATTTGCCGAATTTACAGGTAATCGGTAAAAATAGATCGATTTGAAAAACAGTGATATCAGAGATATCTGCAATCAGGGTCAACCTGTGCTATTCTTAATTAATCACTATCGGCTGATATTTGGTTTTCTGGTATGGTATCACCACCTGGCAGAACCCTCAATAATGATTGACTAAATCCCATCGATCTGATTATAGATACTGGACACTCTATTCAACCTGACCTGAAGCGGTTCTCTATTTGCTGAATCGAATCCTGCATCTCATCCGGCACTGTATTTTTCTGATGGATCCACATATTGGTAGTCCTATTGTTTGAAACCTTGACCACGGGGGTGCCTATGGCAGATGAAGGTTTTAAGCGTAAACTCGCCGCAATTCTCAGCGCTGACGTTGAAGGTTACAGCCGACTCATGGACGACGATGAAGAGGCCACCGTCCGCACAATCACCTCTTACCGCTCCGCAATCACCGACCTTGTTCAACAGTATCGAGGCCGTGTTGTCGATTCTCCAGGTGACAATCTATTGGCTGAGTTTGCCAGCGTTGTAGATTCCGTCAAC
>JAIVWA010000067.1:0-12403 GCA_049190255.1 Gammaproteobacteria bacterium
GGACAGATTTGTGGTTAGCTGAACAAATATATTATAGAATAAGACGATCGGCCAGATTTGACTTAGGCACGAAACATACACTTTCAGGCAAGCCAAAATTCATTATATTAGCCGATACATTATACAGTCAGGCTCCTCAAACACGTTGGTATATACGGTGGCTTTGTGGATTGATCCGAAATGTGAAATATTCCATCGGTAGTATAAACGGATTTTAGCTACAATATTTTATCCGAAAGCCACTTCCACGATGGTAAAGTCATCCTCAAAGTTATCCTGGGTTCTGATATTTTCAGCATACTGGTATAGCCGAAGGATTGGCTAGATGAACACAGTCATATCCGATTGCCTTTTGTATATTGGGGCTTTTCACCAAAAAGCAAAGGTGCAAAAGGACAGTCGTGGACATATAGGCGCCTTTTGAGGCTTAGCTGGTGAATCAATGCATGAAAACGAAAGAGGTTGTTTAACATGTTTTTTCGATGAACTCTTTAAAAAATTATTATATGTCTATGACAGTTAAACGCCATGCGAAAATTGGTGTTACTAATTAAAATTGACAGAAAATCCAAAAATTGTTACTATAGTAACGTTATGATCGTAACAATTTGTTAAATAATTTAAGCTGCCGCAAGCAAAGGGGTATTAAAGCAAACTACATAATAGAAAAAACGGTAGATTCAAATGAAACTGGCAGTTTTCGGATCGAATGGACAAACCGGGATTCAGGTTGTGTTACAAACCTTGGATCGTGAGCATCAAATGACAGCAATCGCTCGTAATCCTTCAACTATCGGCATAAGCCACGAAAATTTGGCCGTAAATCCAGGTGCTCTTTTAGATTTTACTTCAGCATACGAAATGGTACTTAAAAAAAGGCAAAGTGATGAGAAATAGATTTCGAATTTTCCCAATTGAGAACTCCCCAGGCTATATGCTGAGCCGGTTGACCAGGGAATTGAACGCTTTTCTTTACCGGGAGTTTCGTTCCCATGGGTTTGAGATCACCGCACAACAATGGGCGGTTTTAAGCGCACTATGGGAAACTGATGGATTGTACCAGAATCAATTGGCGGAAAAGACAACCAAGAATCGTCATAATATCTCAGCCATGCTGAAACTGTTGGAACAGCAGGGATTCATCCACCGCGAGAAAGATTCAGCTGATAAGAGATTGTTAAAGGTGCGGCTAACCCGGTCTGGTAAAGATTTGCAGGGAAAACTGACTCCGATTGCGCTCAATGCGCTAAACAAGGCCTTCGGAGGATTGGATGAGGAAGATGTAGAAGGTCTGAGAAAGATATATCGAACAGTCATGTACAACTTATCTCTGTTAAACGGTAGCTAATCTAAATATAGGGTATTGCTTCATGACAGCCAGGAATTGAGAGTTCTTCCTATATATAATGGAAGCTCTTGAATTTTGACACTCTCTGCAGAGCTTTCTAAAAAACCAGGAAAAAATATAAACAACACAAATGAATACGGAGAGCAACATGAAAACATATTTAATTACTGGCGGGAGTGGTTTGGTTGGAAAGAGATTATCAGAGATACTCATTCAGCAGGGGCACAGGGTAAAACACCTTGCCCGAGATCCCGGAGTGATTGAAAATGTTGAGATATTCAAGTGGGACATCCCAAAACAATATGTTGATCCAGCTGCATTTGAAGATGCGGATGTTATTGTGCATTTGGCCGGAGCAGAAATTATGGGGAAACGATTGAACGATGAGCGTAAAAAAGAGATCATCGGAAGTCGGGTTAACAGTCTCAAGTTATTGTACTCGCATCTGTCTATCAATCGTCACAATGTCAAAACCCTGATCTCTTCTTCTGCCCAAGGGTATTATCAACCAAACAAGGGAAAAATTCTTCATGAAACGGATTCCCCTGATTCCGGATTTTTAGGGGAGGTTTGTAAAGTGTGGGAACGAGAAGCCTTGAAATGGGAACAGCTTGGTATCCGGATTGTCATCAACAGAATTGGTATTGTTTTTGGTACAACGGGTGGTGCTTTTAAGGGTATGCGAAATGCCATTGAAAAGGGATTTGGATCATATTTCGGTGATGGTCTTCAAATTTATCCATGGATTCATATCGACGATTTATGCCGAATTTTTATCCATGAAGAGGCGAACAGTAATATCACCGGAGTATATAATACTGCGGCACCTTTTCCGGTTAATCAAAAAGATTTTAATAGGGTTACAGCCGCCTGTTTAGGAAAGAAAACCATATCGTTTCCCATTCCAAAATTTATTTTGAAACTGTTTATGGGTGAACGTGCTGGGCTTTTGGTCGATTCTTATCATTTATCCGCTGAAAAAATCATAACTACCGGGTTTTCATTCCATTATCCGCGCATAAATGAAGCCAT
This sequence comes from Gammaproteobacteria bacterium, assembly GCA_049190255.1. GTDB lineage: Bacteria > Desulfobacterota > Desulfobacteria > Desulfobacterales > JAFDCJ01 > JAFDCJ01. The sequence goes on from JAIVWA010000067.1 coordinate 2,381, forward strand.
AGCGGATTTGGTGAAGTGAAATAGAATGGCAGAATCAAGTAAGAGGGTGAAATAATGTTTTCATTAATTAAGAAGCTATTAGCGAAACAAATCTCGAAAGAGGTTGCAAGACTGGCCGAATTTGAAAAAAGCATTAATCAAAGGGACAACAGAATTGAAGCTAACTCGTTCTCACCGGAGAAGAAGTTGATCCAGGCACAATTTGAAATCGCAAATAAGAGCTTCAGCGGTCTCGTAAAATACCTCGCTAAAATTATGCCATTTATTAGCGTATCCATAAAAAACATCGAACTGGGAATTAATTCCCTTCACGAGAATCCGGTCTCACCAAAAAACAACATGACCCATGAAATGCTTAAAGTATTAGAAGAAAAAGCACTTGAACTGGGCGCTGGTAAGGTTGGGTATACCCGGTTGTCAGCACATCATATATTTAAAAATCATTCGGTGTTATATGATAATCTAATTGTCATTATCCAGGAGATGGATAAAGCGCCGATAGAAATGGCACCCAGTTTTGATACCTTTAAAATGATCCATCAAACCTATGCATCTCTGGGGATTATCAGCAATGAACTCACCAAATATTTGAGAAATGAAGGATATGTGGCCCAGGCGGGTTCAGCACTGAACGGAATGTCAGTGTATCCGATACTGGCCCAAAATGCGGGTTTAGGATGGATTGGCAAACATGGATTACTGATTACGCCAGAGTTCGGTCCTCGGCAGCGAATAACCGTCATCTATACAGGAATTAAAAATCTGCCGTTTAACGAGGAGGGGAATAAACACGCCTGGATTAGCGAGTATTGTAAGAAATGTAAGAGGTGTGTGGTCAAATGTCCTGCAAAAGCAGTCTATGAAATTCCAAGGGTCAATAATCAATACAATACGACCCATATTGATTCGGAAATGTGTTTCCCCGAATTCTATGACAACTATGGATGCACCATATGTATTAAGGTATGCCCTTTTAGTAAAAAAAGCTTTGGAAAGTTGAAAGAGAGCTTTTCTAATCGACCCAATTGAAAATCTCCCTATTTAAGATTGTCAAAAATAACCTCCGAAAATCGACCGCAGTGGAAAATTGGAGATTTGATCAAGCCTGGCGATCCGCCCAAATTGCGATTTTGTAACAAAATCTATAATCGTTTCAAAATATCTGGTGTTCCAGCTACGATGATTTTCTTATGGAGCCTGCCGATTATGTAAAAGACATTAGCCATGTCGTTGCCAACTGGGATTCTTTCCTAAATTGTATATTAGGTTTACGCAATGACCAAATTAGCGAAAGGTTCGATTACGGCTATGTATCCACAATTAAATAGGTCGGCAATCATGATTTGAAAACACTTACAAATATACAATACGAATAAATAAAGCTATTTTTCTGCTAAATACTTCGCCTGTTCCTTTCCTTTTTCTTCGTCAACGAAATAAAACAGGACGGCGCCAACGATAAAAAGAATCAGAAGCGAGCCGATTCCCCAGCGGGACGCCAGCTGACCGACGGCGGTGATCTGTTCGGGGGTGGGGGCGGGCGGCATCATCATCCGCTTGACGATCAGACCGACGATTCCCATTAAAGCCGGACCCATGATGGCGGCAAATTTTCCCAGCATATTGTAAAATCCATAATATTCGGCGGCCTGATTTTTGGGGATTAAACGGGAGTAATATGACCGGCTCAGGGCCTGGATGCCGCCCTGGACCAGACCGATGACAATGGCCAGAATATAAAATTCATTTTTTTGGGTCATCATCGTGCCCCAGACGGTAACGCCCATGTAGATGGCTATGGCCAGATAAATGGATTTGCGAACACTCCAGAGCTCTCCGAGTTTGCCGAAAATCAACGCTGCCGGAAATCCGACAAACTGCACAATCAGCAGCGCCACGATCAAATCATTGGATTCAAACCCCAGCGAAAGTCCGTAATCCACCGCCATGCGGATGATGGTATCAACCCCGTCAATATAGAACCAGTAGGCCAGCAAAAAAAGAAACACCACCTTCAGGTGGCGGATTTTTTTGAATGTGCCGATGAACTGCCGGAAACCGGCAGCCACAATACTCTCGCCTTTTTCTTCGGCCGAGGCATTTTTTTCTTCCGGTACCCAGAATATGATGAACAGGGTGAACAGGCCCCACCACACGGCCACAGAAATAAACGAATAGCGGACCGCGGCGGCCGCATCGGGCAGACCGAATTTTTGCGGCATCAACGTCATAAGCACATTGATGAGAAACAGCAGTCCGCCGCCCAGATATCCCATGGCAAACCCCAGACCGGAGATGTAATCGATTTTCTCTTCACCAACAATGCTGGGAAGAAGGGCGTCATAAAACACATTGGCACCTGAAAATCCGATAATACCCATGGCATATATGAAGATGGCCCAGGCCCATTGACCCTCCTGAACCATGAACAAGGCAGCCGTCATCAGCACGCCCAGGTACGCAAAAAAGATGAGGAATTTTTTCTTGGCCGAACCCTTATCGGCAATCGCACCCAGAATCGGCGCCATCAAAGCAACCAACAAGCTGGCAATGGAGTTGCCGAATCCCAGCTGGGCAGTACTGACGTTGACGTCGGCCCCGTAACTCCAGTACTGTTTGAAAAAGATCGGAAAAAACCCGGCCATGACCGTGGTGGCGAAGGCGGAATTCGCCCAGTCATACATTACCCAGCCCCAGACGGTTTTTTTGCTGGATTTCAAGACATTTCCTCCCTATTAACACGCATTTTAGCGTTTTACATTGAAAATGGTTTCGGCACAGGAATGTGGATACACTTTCTAACGGTGTTGATTATTTGCATCTAAAATGTGTTGATGAAGCCGTTCCGCCCGCAGGCAAAAGGTTTCCAGCTTGGCATTGATCAATTGCGGAAACGGGGAGCCGTCACTTTCAATGGCCAGAAACGGCAGTTCATCGATATCGGCCAGTACGCTGCGAAGCAGTTTATTTTCCGGCTCTGTAGCTATTTTGTCTCTACTGTTCATGGTTTCGTTTAAGATGGCTTCCGACAGTCTGTTGGGCATGCACCCGAAGGGCCCAATAGCAATGACGCCACATGAATGGGATACGACTTCAGTTAAGGAACTGCCAATAGTCAGGATGGCTTCTCCGGGAAGATCCCTGGAAATATACGGTGATGCGTTGTCAATGATGGTATTCATGTCGAGAGGCTCTGCCTGCACCAGTCCTGAAGTCGACAGGATGGATTTGATCCGTTTTTCGTAACGGGCCTGAAATTTGTTGCGGATTTTAAGTTTTACTTTCTCCATGATGGACATGTCCTCGGGATTGAGACCTTCATCCACCATGTAGTTGCAGTAAAGGACCCATTCGGCGACCGGCGAACACACCGTGGCAAACCCCATTTTTGCCAGTCGTTCCGTCAAATACTGCCGGGATAAGGCATCCCGTCTGACGAAAATTTCTCCTGCCAGGGTTATGACCGGCACGCTTTGCGGAGGTCGCCTCAAGGCCAGACTGCGAAAACGGTCGGCGGTTTGGGTGAGTTGATGCTCCAGGCGATCATAGTCCCCGCTTTCTATTTCTTTTAATATTTTATGCCATTCCTGTTCCAGCACCGCCATTGCAGCTTCGGGATCTTTGGCATTGGTTAACAGCATGGAACGAATGTCTTCAATAACGTCGGATACGATAACCCCCCACCATCCGCGGCGTTCAAAATCCTCGCCCATGCCGACATAGGAGTTCTCGGATGACAGGGCAAACAGGGCCACATCCGGTATCTCAAGCCGTTTGACCAGGTCTTCCATAAAAATATAGTACTGACCGAAGCGGCAGGGTCCCGAGCCGGTGGCAAAGAAATACACCAGAACTTCGTCATCCCTCTTGCCGTTGTTAATATAGCTGAGCAGGGTTCCGGTGGTAAGAATCAGCGGCAGGCATTCTTTGCAAGTCGTATTGGCACGGCCCAGTTTTAAGACCGCCTCATCGGACGGCCTGTGGGCTTTGGCATTTAAACCGGATCCTCTCAGTACGGCAGCCAACGCTTCCGCCCCGTATTTGCCCATGGACGGCAGCAGCACGGTCACGCGTGGATCGGTCATTGGCAGCACTTCACCCTTGGATGTGATGACGCTGGCCGTGCCGTTGTTGAGCGCTGTTCGGGCCGCAATAAACGTTTTCTTTTTGGCGACGATTTGATTTTGGGCCACCAGATGGCGGTAAGCCTGGACAATATCGAGAAAGGCTTCCACCCGGGTTTCCAGACCGGCGTCTGCCGTGTGGCTGTCGAGTTCGAGAGTCAAAGAAGGTTTGCGGCCCATGATGTCTCGAAAGTATCCGACCATAAACGAATCCGGACCACAGGAAAAGTTGGTGATGTAGGTGCCGAAAAGCTGCGGGTGGCGCTCGACAAGGCGGGCGGCCTTCATGATGCGTTTTCCCATGCCCCAGTACATGTGGCGCTTGGAGTGTTCTTCTTCGAGGTCAAGAAAATCAAGGGGTATTACCGTAATGCCCCGGGAGGCAAATTTGTGGGGAATTCCCATATGCGCCTCTTCAACGAAGCCATTATAGGGACGCGAAAATAAAATGACCGCAAACTTTTGCGGATCACTTTCCAGTGTGGCCAGGGTCTGTCGGCCGACGGCCTTCATCTCGGCCAGGCATTTTTTTTGCTGTTGTAAGGCTTTTTCAAAGGCCCGTCTGGCATCTTGGCGTTTAATCCCCATCTGAACGGCTGTTTTCACCAGAGGTTTCCGGGCAGCAGCCAGGTCTTCTGAAAGATCTATCAGGGGCGCTAAAAGCCGGGTACCCCTGCGCTTGAGCGCTTCTATTTTTTTACGAAAGGTTGTTTGCAGATAAAAGGTTTCACCTTGAACCAGGGGGCATACCTGGGACTGGTTGCTGGAAAGCGTGTCGTTTTCAGCGGGGATGGCCTTAAAATGCGGCAGAAAAATGTAATCCGGCGGCGATTCAGCGTTTAACAGCGAGTAGAAAAATCCATGAGCCAGTTCCACCGGATAGCAGAAAGAGGCGTTTTGCTGATCAATACCTTTCTGAGAAGGGTTGTCCGGCATAACAATATCAAAGCCCAGCTCGGTGAAAAAATTGGAGTAAAGGGGATAATAGGAATTGACCAGAAAGCTGCGGTTAAACCCGATGCTTCCCCTGGGTTTGATTCGATCATTTCCGGGCTGTGTGGCGCCGTATTTATTGAAGATGAGATCCTGGCGCAGTCGCACCAGGTCCAGATTTTGAATGTCGTAGCTGACTTTATGGCGCAAGTTATAGTACCGATTGCAGGCGCCGCCGAAGGGATATTTTTTGCCCTCAATTTCGATCATCGCAATTTCGCAGCGCCGATCACACTTTTCTTTACCGCCGGCGCAGACAAAGGGCTTTTTGTAGGTGACCTCCCGGTCGACAAGGGTTTGTAAATCGAAGTGCTCGCTTTTCATCAAGCCGGAATCAATGCGCTTTTTTACTTCAAGGGCCACGCCGAAAGCGCCCATCAGTCCGGGCTCGGGGGGTACGATGATCGGTATTCCTACCAGGGATGCCATGGCCAGAGGCACCGCCTTATTGTAGCAGACACCGCCCTGCATGAACACTTTCTTTCCCACCGGTCGGTTGCCTTTAACCCGATTGGAATAGTTCATGCAAATTGAATACACCAGACCGGCGACGATGTCTTCGCGGGCAACCCCTTCATGGATGGCATTCTTGATATCCGAAGCAATGAAGGCCGCACACTGGTCATTAAAATTGGGTGGGCGGCGACCTTTGATCGCAATAGCGGCAATATCTTCCATTTTTACGCCCAGGGTCTCCAGGGCCGATTCTTCCAGAAACGATCCGGTTCCGGCGGAGCAGGCTTCGTTCATGGCATAGTCGGAAGCAACGGCATTGGTGATGTAAGTGTATTTGGCGTCCTGCCCCCCGATTTCAAAAATGGTATCCACCTGGGGGTCAAAATATACGGCGGCCGCGGCATGGGCGATGATCTCATTGATGACCCCGTCGGTTAGCGCATGCAGACCGGCAATCTGGCGCCCCGAACCGCACACGCCCAGTCCTGTAATGGAAATTTCAGATGGCTCTACCTCTTGCTTCACCTGTTCGAGGATCGCGCGATAGCATTTTCGGGAGGCGCCGACCGGGTCACCGTTGGTGCGCAAATATACAGAGGCCAGCATGGCGTTGTCGGTATTGCGCATCAGCACCGCTTTGGTGGTGGTGGAGCCGACATCAAGACCCAGGATGCAGGTGTCTTGGCGCTGAATGCGTCCGGTGGCCAGGGTTTTAAATTCCACCTGATTTGTATATTCCTCTAATGGCGGCAGGTTGTCGAATGTTGCCACTTCGGTCAACAGCAGCTCGGATAGGCCCGGATAGGGAGCCGTCTCGTTTTCCAGGGCCCAGAGTGCGGCGCCCAACGCTTCGAAATAAGGTGCCTCAACCGGGATGATGAGACCCGGGATTTCTTGCTGCAGATATTCAATCATCATGCGGTTGCGGGCTGTTCCGCCGACAATCATGATGTTTTTGGGGTCCACCTTCTTTAAAAGTTCCAGAATTTTGCTGGCCATCATTTTGCAAAGTCCGGCTGCTACCTGCGATCGGGGAATTCCTTTGTTGGTGGCATGGGTGCAATCCGATTTACAGAAGACCGAACAGCGGCCGGACACATGGTGGGCTTCCTCGACAGCGGCCCACTGAGCAGCCTCATCCAGCGAAACATTCATTCTGCGCAGTTGCTGAAGAAAAAATTCTCCCGTACCCGAAGCGCATTTATTGCCGGTAATGACATTGGAAATTCGGCCTGAGTGATCCAGAGCATAGACCATAAACGTTTCGCCACCTGCTGAAACCACGGCAGGACAGTCAATGTCTGCAGGCTTAACATAGGGATAGGCGAATTCAACGGCTTGTGGTTCGGGAATCGAAGAGAGGTTGACGAACTTGCGAAATTTGCGACCGGTGGCTGCAATTCGATCAAACGATTCCAAATCAATTTTCCCAAATACATCCAGCAGGGTTTGCTTGGGATCACCTTCATGGGGGTGAAGGGAAAAATCAATAACCCGCGGATTCTTCTCACCGGTCGGATTTGTTTTCCGGTTTGGGTCCAGTTCCAATTGAACAACGGACACCGTCGATGCACCCAGGCAAAACCCCAGTGCTTTTAATTTATCGGACATCGTAACTCCTGGCTCAGATCAAAATTTAATCGACGTGAATTAGTCCACCCGGACCGTTAAGTCCCATATCATTCTCTTATCAAATATCAAACCACAGGTAAAGTCTGCATAATCTAATTCCATTTTGGCAATTTGTCCATTAATACCTGAATTTTGCATGCAAATAGCCCTCAGTGAAGTTCGAGATCCAGTTCCCGCAATGGACTTTCAGCGATGATTGTTGCTCTAAAATTCAGGTATCTATATACACGCTTATTCACTGTCGGTAAGAATACATGCAAAATTCCGGTATCAAATTACGGATTTATAACCAAAAAGATGGCTAATCCACCGGGTAGTTTTCATTTTCAATTTATTTCGGAGGGTTGGAGTATTGGAGCGATTCGATTGCGGATTTGGGATTGTGGATTGTGGAATTTTATTATGAATTGGATCTGATTTTAATTGCTCCTATCCGAAATCTGCAATCCGAAATCCGAAATCCCCAGACTCCACCACTCCAGTACTCCACGATCGCAAGATTCAGGGACTTTAGGCAACTTTGGATTCACCTTTTCATTGGTTATAGTTCCCATAAAATATAAAAATACCCTTGACATTTAAACGATCGTTTAATACGAACGTTTAAATGTCCGAGGTTACCCTATGATAAAAAAAGCCAAAAATAATCCGAACCACAAAAACGATTTGACCCGGGAGCGGATTCTGGATGAAGCCGAAACCCTGTTTGCCAATAACGGCTATCATGCCGTCAGTGTCAGGGAAATCACGCGGGCGGCGAAATGCAATCTGGCAGCCGTAAATTATCACTTCGGCAACAAGCAAAACCTCTATCTGGAGGTGTTTCGTTCGCGCTGGCTGCCCCGGGCCAGCCGGGTCCATCGCAACTTCAGAAAGTCTTTAAAGAACAATGGCCATTTATCACCGAATGCGGTGGTGCAATCTCTGGCCCGGGCCTTTCTGGAAGGCCCGATGTCCGATGACGAGCGGATGCGGCATCACAAGCTGATATTCGGAGAATTTGCGCAACCGACCGAAGCCTTTGAACTGGTGGCCGATCAGGTACTCAAACCGCTGTTTACCAATTTGATGACGGATCTTAAGGCCGTCATGCCGGATACAACCGGGGATAAACAGATGGCCTTGAATGCCTTCAGTATCCTGGCCATGGTTTTATATTTTAATCTGGCCCGACCGCTGATTGCCAGATTTTTAGATGGCAACGACGAGGTTGACTTTAAGGACCGTCTGGTTGAACACATCGTTGAATTTTCCCTAAACGGCATCGGCGCCGGCAGACAGGAGGTTCGCAAATGAGCTGCAGGTTTTTTTATTGCGCTTTGGCATTGACGACTTACTTTTTTCTGTACGGATGTATTAATCTGGGTCCGGATTACAAACGACCGGATCTGGGGATCCAGGTACCGGAATCCTATGAGTTTGAGCCGACCGAAAAACAGACCCTGGAGGTCGAGGACCGCTGGTGGGAGGTCTTTGACGACAGGGAGCTCAATCAACTGGTTGAGGACGCCCTGAAATACAACTGGGACATCAAGCAGGCTGCCGCGAGAATATTAGAGGTACGGGCCCGCTATGTCCAGGTTCGTTCCGACCGCTTCCCGGCCGTGGACGTTGGCGGCATCAGGGATCGACGGCAGATTGGCGGGGGCGAATTCAGGGATAATTTTATTGTCGACACCTATGAACTAACAGCCGCGGCATCCTTTGAGCTGGATCTGTGGAGCCGGCTGAAAAAAGCGTCCCGGGCTGCCTGGGAGGATATACTCAGGGAGGAAGAAAATCGACGGGCGGTGGCCCAGGCCGTGGTGGCCGAAACCAGCGCCCTGTACCTGGATATGGAGGCAGTCGAAAGAAGGCTGCAGATCGCAGAACAGAGTATCAATGCCTTCCGGCAGAGCCTTCAATTTGCTGAGATTCGTTACCGGCGCGGATTGACGTCCGTTTTAGATGTGCGCCAGGCCAGTCGTGTACTGGCCGGGGCTGAAACGATAGTTCCCCAGCTCGAGCAGGATTTGGGCATTATTCAACAACAGCTGTCGGTGCTGCTGGGAAGATATCCGGAAACCCGGGCACCGCGCCGGCAGCCGGAAGATTACTTCAAACGTCTGGCGCCCGTACCGCCGGGGCTGCCTTCCGATTTGTTGATGCGCCGGCCGGATATCAGAGCGGCCGAGGCCCAATTAAGGTCCTTAAATGATCTGGTCGGCGTGGCCAAGGCCGCCCGCTTGCCGAGAATTACTTTGACCGGCGAATATGGCTGGAGCAGCGAAGACCTGAATAAGCTTTTGCGCACCGAAAATATTATCTGGAACTTAACCGCCGGCCTTGTTCAACCTGTTTTTGATGCCGGACGTCTCAAAGCCGGTCAACGGGCGGCCGAAGCCCGGTATGAGCAGGGGGCCGCCGAATATGTGAAGGCCGTGCTGGATGCCTTTGCCGATGTGGAACGGGCCCTGTTGACCCGGGAGCTGCAACTCGATCGCCGGGAGCGGGAAATCACATTTTTAACCGAAGCGCGTGCCACCCAGCGGGTGGCTCAAAACCGTTATGTTAAAGGTCTGGTCAATTATCTTGATGTGCTCAATGCCCAGATAACAAGATATCAGGCCGAAGACAGCCTGGTCCTGGTGGATTTGACCATTTTGCGAAACAGGGTGGCCCTGCACCGGGCCCTGGGCGGAAGCTGGGCCGAACCGGAAGCCCTCAAGATCAAAGATGATGGGGTTTTTTTCCGGTTCTAAACCGGAACAAAGAAAATGACGATTGACGAATGACGATTGACGAATGAAGGAATCGCTTCGCTCCGTCATTTTTTTAA
>JAIVWA010000068.1:0-12393 GCA_049190255.1 Gammaproteobacteria bacterium
TTGAGGATACAAGAAAAGTTAATGCAGTCTTTTTGATTTGTCACGGCAATTGGCGGTTGGATGCTAGTTAGAGTTTGAACGAAAAGTTCGATATTTGGTAGGTTGGTTTGGCAAGAATTAAGAAAGTATTGACCTAATGCGAATCGGTAGCAAAGAAATAAAAGCAAACACTCTGGAAGTCGAAATTTGTTAGATTACCTGTACAAATATACAATAATTATAGTTAATTAGCTATGATCGATTTAGGCGCGAAATTTCCACTCAGCTCAAAATTCGGATCTGGACATGAAACAAAGATCGCTGGAGCAGGTGCACGAATAAATATTTGATATTAAATCAGAAATCGCGACATAGTTCAACGACCACCAAACTTCAAGATATCGATTCTATATTTGATTTCAAGACATAATTTCGATATACAAATTCTGATCCATCCAAACTCAATATCCTTTTAAATAAGACAGTTTATTAAACAGCGATGGTGGGCATAAAAATGAAGTGCTCAAAATTGCTGGTTTTCGGAATGTGAAGGGTTATTGGAAGACCTTCATCAGCTGATTGCAGCTGGTTTGTTTAAATACATCGTTATGTTTTGGCCTCACCGGCCGGAAAGTATGATTTAAAGCAATAGCGATAAAAGGGCAGCATCTATTATGGCAAAGCGTAAACGTAAACTCACTGCCGCTGAAAAGGCAATAAAGAAGCGTAGGCAGAAAGAGTACATGACTATTTTCGTAAAGGGGAAGCAGAAGCGAGTCAAGCGGCCACCGACCATCGAAGGTATGGATGTGGACGAGTTTATTCGAAAGAACGCAGATCCCATTTGGTTGCATCAAAATGAGATGTGGGAGTATATGACCGATGATAAGTAATCATGACTTCCCAACATGGCGGTGCGTTGTCCAATTAAGGCCGACCAGTTTTGAGGTATTTCGATAATCAATTTTTGACACTTTAAATATTTCAGTGGAAGCCCCAACTGCAATTGACGGCCACCGTTCGGCACAGAGGGAAGATTGTAAATTTACAGTTATGACAAAAAGAAAAAAGAAATCAAAAATACCAAGAAGACTGAAAAAGAAAATTCAGGAAAGAAAACGTCTTAAAAAAGCAATCTTTGATAGCCAGGAAAAGCTATTACAAAGAGTAAAGGACCAATCAATTGATGGAGGGAAAGAATTTCTTATCGCACCACCAAACATGGCTAAAATGTCGGAAATTATGACTGCTTCAAGGAAAGACAGTCGGCTTTCCGAAAATGAAAAAGGGGTGTTAAATTTTCTAATGGAAAGAAAAAAGGCTTTTTTTCCTGAAATTAAAAGAGTGATTTTGGACTATGAGTATGTGGAAACACCAAAAGGTTTCCATATCAATGTTGTTTCCAACATTTTGAAAAATGATCAATCTTGTTCAACGGCATAATCTGTTGGTTAGGGACCTCTGATAAAACGTCTTTTATCACATTTTCTTCATCCGATTCGTTTTGAAAATTCAAATATAGAAAACATGCCGACTTCAATCGAAATACCTAAAAAATGTCATGAATGTAGAAAGTATTCCAGGCCAATCACTCATGGTAAATGCACTTTTTGCCAAACTTTAGCATTCCAAGAAGGAATATTATGTGATTTAAACCGGCGAGTACAACACCCTGAAAATTTTGTTTGTTTTGCCTTTGCGCCCACCCTGAAATTGGTTGGATCATCAAAACAAGATGAATTGTGCGCACCAAATGGATCTAAGGAACCTTTTCAAAATTTTTTTGAATCCGATCGATTTAAATATCAGCGGGCACTGGCAGTTCAGAAAATGAAAAATAACCCGGATGCTGTTTTTATTGATATTAGATATCATTTGGCTTGGAATGTCGTTCATAGGAGGTCATCGTTTCCTGACCCTCAAAACGCATTTAAGATGCTAAATGACGCTTTCTTCGACAGTAGTTCGTCGGTGAGTTCTTTTGTCTGTCTACTCTGGTTGGCTCCTGACCATGTACATGTATACCTTGAGTCAGACGGAGAAAAACCGGTAGAGATCATAGCTCAGGAGATCAAAAGATTATCAGAATCTTTAATTTTTGGAAGAGCCTCCGAGATGGTGTTAAATGCGGTCGTCGGCAATAATTTATGGGACAAGGCCTATTTTGTAGAAACCATAGGTTGAAATTACCCCTATAGTTCAAAAGGTATATATTTTCATTGTCTGACTAATCATGGTTTCACATACCGTCGCCAAATTAATTAGCTGTTAAAACACTGCAAAGAGATTGCTTTTTATGGGAAAATTACAGCGAAAAAGTTCTGGGTATAGTCCTATTTCAAGGAAAGTACTTTCCGGTTTACGAAAAGCAATTAACAGGAAGGTGATAGATATTTCTGAATTAAAAAATGCCAAAATACATGCTGAAAATATAGAAAAGTCTGTGATAACAGAAAAAGAGCTTTCCGAACTAGATCCATTACACGGTGTTTATGCTTATGGCCAAAACAAAATCTCAGTTTTTATTGAACAGATTGCCGAGTTACCGGCACTTTCAAAACTGACCAATGCCTATGCTGATGCCGAGGACATTTACATGCCCTCGGGACCTCCCATGAGCCCTCTTACCAAGTCCTATTTTTTATGCTGGGGCTTTTTTGATCTTTGCGTGGGGATTAAAAAAGAATCGTTTGGTACCGTTATAATCGATATGTGTAGATCATTAAAGGTGGACCAGGGATTGATAAAGATCTTTGAATGTATGCAAAATTCAAGAATGGGCTTTTATATTCATGAGGGAGGTTCTGAAGGATTTGTCCATTTAAGGGAGTTAATCACTCAGAAACAAATTAAGGTTATTGTACCAAGCGGTTATATGGGTAGCCAGGGTGAAATATGGTTTGCCAGAATAATGCCGGAGCCCTTTGCCAATTTAAATTACGGGTATTCAGTTGTTTTTACAACCCCATATATTATTTCGGAAATGCGAAATGGACGATTTGTATACTCAAATGAAAAGAGCTGGAACCTCTTTTTTGAAAGAAATCTTGGGAAAACGAAAATTGACGATAAAAATCGTGCTTATGAGTTTCTTATGAAATTTGGGCTAAACCGGAATTACTGGAATGAGTATATATTTGAGGGTTATGTCAACCATCAAGATGATATGATATTACTTGCCGGATTTCCCGATATCCCTTTGAGCAGACCGCATTCGGATGAAAACAGTGAAAGATTTTAAATAAATACACAGTAATCGAGATGGGAAAGAAACGAAAAAGAAAGAAGCGAAGCATTGCGACTGACGTCAAAGCCATCTATCAGCGGGGAATGCAACTGTATCTTGAAGAAGAAAATTATGTTGCGGGATTGAAATATTTATTTAAGGCTGCCAAAGCAGGCTATAAGAAGGCTTATGGAGAGATAGGAATAATTTTGTATCGAGAGAAAAATGAAACAGGCAAGGCTGAAGTGTGGTTTAGAAAGGCTGAAAAGGCGAAATCATTATTTCCAGCAACAGCTTATGAGTATGGCATGCTATTTTATTTAGAAAAAGGAGATATTATAACCAGCCTGAAATATTTGCTTCAGTCTGCGAAGCAGGGGTGTGAATTAGCCTACGGACAGATAGGTATTATCCTTTACCTTGAAAAAAATAAGATAAATGAGGCGGTTGAATGGTTCAAAAAAGCGGAAGAGGCAAATTGTCTCTTTGCTCCAGCTGCATATTATTTCGGACTTTTGTTATATCTGGAAAAGGGAGAAAGGAGCCAAAGCCTTGAATATTTTCAAAAGGCGGCAAGAGAAGGATATGACTTGGCATACGGAGAATTAGGGTCGGTTTTATACCTTGAGAAAGCTGAGATAGATGAGGCGGAAAAATGGTTTAAGAAAGCGGAGGAGGCTGGTTTTCTCCACGCACCGCATGCATATAATTATGGGATGCTTTTAATCGAAGAAAGAGGCGATATTAAGAGAGGGAATCGCTATTTAGACAAGGCTGCTGAAGATGGATATTAAAAATCTCAAAACATTAACATAGCCAATTACATCCGACCCCTGGATAGGTTGATTATTAAATCTTGCAAACGCTATTAGGAAATGGACAATTATTTTTAGCCGTCATGATTATCATAGGGAGCACTAGTGGTTCAGTCCGTTCAATTAAAGTCCTTCCCTAAAATCCTACTATAAAGGTCAGCAAAGTATTAAAGATTTTCAAGGTTTTTACTAAAATGGACGGACAGATTTAAGGTTAGCTGTACAAATCTACAATAGAATCAGAATATTGGCAGGATTTGACTAAGGCACGATATGTGCCCAGTTTAGTTATGAGGCGGCAATTTAATTCTGTTTCTATAATTTTTTATTTAATTCCTGGAAAATAATAAAAACTCCATCTAATTCTTCTCATTCCTTTCCCTTTTAATTCTCATCGATATTATTCTCGTTATTAAAGCTGTCCGGTTCAACTAATTATTCCTAAAATCGTTTTCTCAAATCCGCTAACAGGAGAGAAAACGATGAGCAGGAGTCCCACTCGCAAACGTCCGTGCCGGGTATGCAAACGGTGGTTTATTCCCAATGCACGGCTGAAGGATCGGCAGAAGACATGCGGAGATGCGCCATGTCAGCGGGAATGGCACCGTAGAAAGTGTGAGCAATGGAATCACAACAATGTCGATTACTTCAAGGACAATTATCTGGATAAAAAACTTGAGCAAACCGGCACGCCGCGAAGCCGGCTGAAGACGGGATTGCCCCTTTGTTATGTCCAGCATCTCATCGGCACTCCCCAGCTGATCATCATCGAGTACCTGAGTCAGTTGCTCATCGGCCGCTGTCAGCATCTGATTAGTCAGCATCCCATGGTCAATGGGCCATCAATTGGTCAACAACCGGCATCAGAGTTTTTAAGAGGTGATCAACATTCAAGCTGTTGTAATCACTAAGCATTCTGACAGACTATGTCAAAAACGTTTTTAAGAGGTGATAGGTACGTAAGCTTTTGTAAAAACACATGATTTGAACCGACTATAGGTGTTGGTATTTTTAAGAGGCGATCGACTTTCCTCAATGACCCGGTGTATAGCAGAGGACAATATGAAAGGAGTCGATCATGATCACCAAAAAGGTTCTGGCGGCCAATCGCATCCGACGCATCGATGGGGGCTTTAGCTTTATCCCGCATCGTTTTTTAACTGATGGATTTTTAAAGGTCTTAAGCCAGCAGCAACTGCTTTTGTATATCTTTCTGGTTTTGGCTGCTGACCGGTATGGACTCTCATTTTACAGCTATGATCGCATCTGCTCATTTTTGCACATGACCCTTGAGCAATATACCGCTGCCAGAGACGGGCTGATTGAAAAAGACCTGATCGCCTTTGACGGTACCCTTTTTCAGGTGCTCTCTTTGCCGGCCAGACCCACTGAACTTTCAATGAATAAACCCAAAGGGCAATTGGCGGGCTGCCAGACACCGGCGGCCATCGGACCCATCATTGCTCAACTATTTAAAGGAACTTAGCAAAAATGGCCGATTCTCACCCACAGCAATCTA
This sequence comes from Gammaproteobacteria bacterium, assembly GCA_049190255.1. Classification (GTDB taxonomy): domain Bacteria; phylum Desulfobacterota; class Desulfobacteria; order Desulfobacterales; family JAFDCJ01; genus JAFDCJ01. Next base: position 5,540 of record JAIVWA010000068.1, read on the forward strand.
TTGAGTGGCTGGATTGGTACAACCAACAATACGGACCGCCACAAAATGACCCTGCAGCAGTTCCCCGACTGATCCGCGCGATCGCCGATTACCTTCACTGGATGAAATCTGTCAACTATACTGCTGCCAGCCAACACCTGCACCAGGTACAGTTAGAGCAGTTTTTGGATTTTGTTAAAAGTAGGCGTCTTGACTGGCAGCAACTTTTTAGCGTCAACACCCGTGAGCATTTTAAAAATACCAGCGGACTTCGCACCACGGCTGCTGCCAATGCACTGTCGCGGTATCTGGTTGAAAAGGGCCAAATAAAGATGCCACTGCCACAGCATCCATCGCCAAGAAAACTTGCCGGCATCTTTGAAGAGTATCTGCACTTTAGACAAGACAGCCGTCAGACAAACGTGCGCCAACTAAACGCTATCCGAAGGGTGCTATCAGCGCTTTGCGATTACTTTAACCAGCACGGTATCACACCAGCCCGGCTTCGTATCGAAGATCTTGATGCCTTTATGGCAGAGTTTTGCCAGCCCTTTTTGCCGGGCACCTGCCGCAACTATCGCACCATTGTGCGTGGCTTTTTAACTTATCTATATCAGCAACGCGGCATCTTAAAAAAAGACCTGGCGCCGCTTCTCATCGGAGCCGTTCAATTTGCCAAAGCCAAGCCACCCAAATTTTTGCGGCTCCATGAAGTACAGCAGTTGTTTGAGAGCCTGGCGGTTACTTGCCCCAAAGATCTTCGCACCTATGTCATGGTTCACCTGGCTTATACCCTGGGGCTGCGGCCCTGTGAGATCTGCCGTATCACCCTTGATAATATCGCCTTTAAAAAAGCAAAACTTAGTGTCGAGGATCGCAAAAACAACCAACCGCTAACGCTTCCCATCCCCGACCAAACCTTAAAGGCCATCGTTGCTTATATCGTCGGCGGCCGGCCCGACAGCAAAGAGCGCCATCTTATATTAAGCCTGTCGGCCCCCCATGGACCGATTGTCGCCGGCCCGGTGGGCCACTATATTCAAGAGGCGATGCACACCGCTGGACTGACCTCAACGCCTTATTGGCTGCGCCATTCCTATGCCCAACACCTGCTAAGTTCCGGGGCCTCGATCTATGAGATCAAAGAGATGCTGGGACATCGTCATATTGAGTCCAGCCGCAAATATCTTCACATCCATACCGACTTGATGCGCGAGGTAATCTTAGATGAACCGCTTTGAAAGTTTTTTGGCACAACAGTTTGAAGATTACATGACCTACCGGCGCCAGTTGGGCTATGATACCGACAACTTGCGCTGGGCGCTCAAAACCGTTGACCGCTATCTGATCAGCCAAAACGCCGGGGCAGAGGATCTGACACCGGCATTTTTCCTTGGCCTGCGCGCCGCTGTGCGCATACAAAATAAATCTATCAATCGCCTGCTGTGCTGCACAAGAAAGTTGTTTGAATACCTGGTGCGCATAGAATACTGCCGGGATAATCCTTTAAGAGACATCCCCTGGCTGCCCGAAGAACATTTTATTCCGTTTATCTTTTCGCCGCCCCAAATCGATGAGATGCTTGGCGCCGTCTGCCACCGGCTGCGTAAAAACGCCAAAGATTTTGTCCAAGATCTGGGCAGCTATCTGGCCATTTTACTTTTGGCACGCTGCGGTATGCGTATCTCAGAACCGTTGCGGCTTAAGCTGCATCACTTCCGCACCGACGACAACACGCTTTATATTGAAAAGACCAAGTTCAAAAAAGACCGTCTCATTCCCATACCCAAAGCGGTGGCGGCTGAGATCACCAATTACTTGGCAGTCCGCCGCATGCTTTGGGGCACTGATGCCAATGCCTATCTGCTGGCGGCAAGCAAAGAAAAGTCCTTCTATGACGAGATCATTCGTCGGCGTTTTCACCAGGCGGTCGGCGATATCGGCCTGAAGTGTCCCAGGAAAACGATCGGTAACACCAATATCGGGGCGCCCACGCCCCACTGCCTGAGGCACAGCTTCGCTGTTAACACCCTAAAGCGCATCAAAGCGCAGGGCAAATCCCCCCAACATGCCCTGCCGGTGCTGGCCGCCTACCTGGGCCACAGCGAGTATAAGCACACGGCTAAATATCTCAAATTGCTTGATGCCGATCATCGACATCAGCTGGTCAACTTTATCTCTACAAAAAAGCACAACCCATGAAACTGTCAACCGGCCTCAATCAGTTTTTTGTCCAATATCTGCCGCGCATCAAAGGCAGCAGTGAGAAAACCATCCAGGCCTATCGCGATGCCTATCGGCTTTTTTTACCCTTTGCCGCCGACTATCATCACATAAAGATCGCCTCATTGCGCATCGAACACCTCACAGTCGAGCTGATCTTATCCTTCCTTAATCATCTGGAAGAAAAACGCAAAAACACCGCCCGCACTCGTAACCTGCGGCTGGTAGCCATCAAATCATTGGCCAAGATGATCCGTTTTATGTATCCGCAGCACCGACAACTGGCCCAACAAATCTTGAGCATCCCTCAAAAACGCATGCAAAAAAAACTCATCGGCTACCTGTATCCGGAAGAAATCATGGATGTCTTCAACGTCGTTGATTTGAGAAAAAAGGAAGGCTTGCGAGATTATTGTCTGCTGCATCTGCTCTTTGACTCCGGCGCCCGGGCCACCGAAATCGCAACCCTTAATCTGGACTACTTCGATGACCACAACCAAACCCTGGCCATTTTAGGAAAAGGCAACCGCTTCCGCCAGATTGAGCTGTGGCCTAAGACCTGCGAGCTGCTCACACTGTATATCCAAAAATATCGGAGCACTGCCAGACCGCTGTATCGCCATCGGCTTTTTATCAACCAGCGCGGACAAGCATTAACGCGCTCGGGCATCCACCGGCTGTGCCAAAAATATCTTCGCCGCGCCCTGCCGCCCAAACGCCTTAAATCCATCAATGCGGCACACAGTTTTCGTCATTCACGGGCGGTTAATATGCTCAGCTGTGGTCATGCCATTACCGATATCAAAATCCGCCTGGGACACGAAAATATCCAATCCACCACGGTTTACTTGCACATGGATCTGACTCACAAACGCAGCGTGCAAAAGAAATTTATTCAATACGCCCAATCAACCCTTAAACACGACCCCAAACTGGATGAACTCATCGATTGGGATCATAAAGAAGATATCCTGGCGTGGCTCGACAGCCTCTAAACTAAGGCTGAAAGAACATCGGCGGGAGCAAAAGAGGTCTCAGTTTACACAAATTACTATGGCGCAACTTTTTCTACAAATCTGTAATTTAATCGCTAACTTATTGAAATTTAATCAAATCCGGATTTACCGCCATCAAGTCAATATTTTACATACTTTCAATAGGTTAAGGGGACTCGCACCATAGGGCACGAAATTCCCAATTCGAAACAATCCAAAATATTTAAGATTGGTATAAGTAAGATCTAATTGGCTTATTCGAGCACTCTGAAATGACCACTATTGAGTATTTGTCCTCGTCCAAAAACATTTCAACCATTAATCTATTGATTATTATCACAATTATGATAACTTTCTTTCATCCTGTTGTAACATATTCGAATTTTCCATATGGCGATTTTGCATGGCAGACGAGAAAACCGGCATACCGCTTTTACGCACCAAGCTGCACAGACCCCGTGTTGTTCGGAATCATTTTCACCGACAGCATTTGCTGGACCGGCTCGACCAGTGTCTTCAACGACCTTTGATGCTTGTCTCGGCGCCGGCCGGATATGGCAAGAGTACACTTTTGGCATGCTGGCTGGAGGCGTCCGATATCCCAAGTGCGTGGGTATCCCTGGACCAGAACGACAACAACCTGCACCTGTTTCTGGCCTATTTCCTGGACGCTGTTCAGACACTCTTTCCCGGTGCCGGTCAAAATACCGAGGCCTTGCTGAATGCCCCCAATTTACCTCCCCTGACAGTTCTGGCTCACAGTCTGATTAATGATCTGGATCAGATCGATCATTCCTTTATTCTGGTGTTGGATGATTATCACGCCATCAGCGACAAAACCGTGCACGGCCTGATCGCCGAACTGCTTCAACATCCGCCGGCCCCATTGCACCTGGTGCTCTCTTCCCGGGTTGACCCGCCGTTTCCGCTTGCGCGTTTCCGCGCCCGGAGTCAGATGGGCGAAATCCGTGTTCGGGATCTGCGTTTTTCGCCGGAAGAGACCGGGGCATTCCTTGAGCAGTTGATCGGTGAACCGGTTGACGGCATTATCACCGCCTTACTGGAAGAAAAGACCGAAGGCTGGGTAACCGGCCTGTGTCTGGCGGTGCTTTCTCTGCGACACCGGTCAGACCTGGACCGCCTGGTAACGAACTTACCGGTGGAAAACCGTTTTGTTACCGACTATCTGCTTGTTGAGCTTCTCACGAACCAGCCGGAAGAGATCCTGGATTACCTGCTAGCAACCGCAATTCTGGATCGCTTTTGCGCTTCGCTGTGTGATGCCGTGTGCGTTCCGGGCTCCCGGTCGTTGGCGTGCAAAATGGGCGGACGTGATTTTTTGAAATGGCTGGAGAAATCCGAGCTGTTTGTGATCCCCCTGGATGAACAGGGCCGGTGGTTTCGCTATCATCACCTGTTTCAAAAGCTCCTGCAGAGCCGGTTAAAAGATCGGGTCAACAGGGAGGACATCTTAGCGCTTTACAGTCGAGCCGGCCGCTGGTTTGCCGAGAATAACCTGATCGACGAAGCCCTCCAATACGCTCTGGCTGCCGGGGATGTCTCTGCCGCGGCGCAACTGGTTGAACAAAACAGGCACACACCACTGAATGAAGACAAGGGGTATATCCTTGAAAAGTGGTTAGACCAATTGCCGGATGACATCGTGCAGCAGCGACCGAAGTTGTTGCTGGCTAAGGCCTGGGTGTTATATTTTCAATTTACCCTGTGGACGATTCCTCCGCTGTTAGAAAACATTGAAACTCTGTTGAGTGAGGAAGCGGAAGAATCACTAGACGGAGAGATAGATCTTTTCAATGGAATGCTCTTATATTGGCAAGGAGAGGGGGAGCGTAGTCTGGAACTTCTCGACCGCGCTCTGGAACGGATACCCGCAGCAAATTTGGGGATAAGGAACGAGGCTGAAATTTTTGTTGCCGTATCCCGTCAGATGATAGGTCAGGGTAAGACGGCTATTCAGACGTTTCGGAGGAAGCTGTATAATGAAACATCTGAAGGTACACGTAAGCCCCGCCTGCTGGGTTCGCTTCTTTTCATTCACCTGCTGTCAGGTGAGTTGATTAAGGCTGACGAAGTGGCCCGGCAGTTGAGGGATATAGCAACCAGGATCAACAATGCACACATTGAAGTATGGACTTCATACCTGCAGGGAAACATCCACTACCAGTGGAATAACCTGGAGACAGCCAGCCATCACTTTTCTCAGGCAGTGGAAAAAGCATATTCTTTGCATGCAAACACGGATATCGATAGCTATGCAGGATTGATCCTTTCTTATCAGGCCATGCAGCAACCTGACAAAGCCAACGAAACCATGAACCGAATGCTGGAATTCGCTCAGGAGTCCAGTAACCCCTCCTGTTTGCCTTTTGCCCGTTCTGTCCAGGCCAGACTGAGGCTCCTGCAAGGCGATTTAGAGTCAGCCATCCGTTGGCTGGAGGCGACTGATTTTTCATTTGATACAGGTATAACGCTATTCTGGTTAGAAGTGCCCCGCATCACCCGGTGCCGGGTGCTGGTTGCCCAGGAATCAGAGGCCGGCTTGCGCAAAGCAACAGAGAAGCTCCGGGAACACTGGCATTTTTTCCAGGCTGCTCACAACACCTCTCATATGATTGAAGTCCTGTTGCTGCAGACCCTAATTTGCCAAATACAGGGTAAAACCGACGAGGCCCTGGCTGTTTTAGAACATGCCGTGACCCTGGCCTGGCCGGGTGGATATATTCGTCCATTCGTAAACCTGGGTAAACGGATGGCGGATTTATTGAGACGTCTTTTACAGCACGGCAAGGCCGTCGACTATATCGGGCGGATCCTGGCCGCTTTCGAAACATATGGATCCGTCAACGAGCGGGATAAACCCTCTCCTCAGTCCGAACAGCAGCTATGGATGCGCAACCAGGCACTTGATGAGTCTTTGACCAACCGTGAACTCGAGATTTTATCTTTTCTGGGGCAGGGACTGCGCAATAAAGACATCGCTGCAAGTCTTTTTATTTCCCCGGAAACGGTAAAAAAGCACACGGCCAACATTTACAGAAAACTCGACGCTCACAACCGACAGCAAGCCGTAATAAAAGCCTATCGACTGGGTATCCTCAAACAAAACACATGAGACCGATTATCCTCTAACCACTCCTGGGAAACACAATTCAATGACCTCCCCGCAGGTATTTGCGGGAAGGAATGGATTGTGAACCGCTACAGCGGTCTGCAACCGTTATTTAGCTTGAATCGCCGCCATTGAATTTTTTTTTATTAATAATCATCGTCTCCGGAATCCGACAAATCCTGTAACTGTCAAACTCTGGGGAGTCTCCTCCCGAATCGCGCAGGGGATTACCGATGATTAGTACCCCATAAATACTCCCTTTTTTCCCCTTTTGGGGGATTTATTTTCACTGCCCGGCATCTTAAATTATAACAGTTAATTCTATCTATAAAATATTTCGCTTCTTAAAAAGGGATGTCAGCCATGCGCCAACCACCCAGCCGGAAAGAATTCAAAATAGAGACACCCGCAACGTACCGAATTCGGGTGCAGGGACATATTGATTCCGCCTGGTCTGAATTAATCGGCGATATGAGCATCACGACCGATTCAACAACTGGTAAAAGTTCGGTGACGAGCCTGGTTGG
>JAIVWA010000069.1:0-12373 GCA_049190255.1 Gammaproteobacteria bacterium
GATTGCCGGTTTATCCGGGTTAGGATCTAACATTAGAATATGTTTTATTGTCTTCAAACGCAAGTTTCATTGTTATTCTACCCCTTTAAATATTTTTTAAAATATTTGGCGGTATGGGATTTTTTAGTGGCCTTTAGTAGTTCTGGCGGTGAGCCGGAGAATACTTTGCGGCCGCCTTGGTTGCCGCCTTCGGGTCCCAGGTCGATAATATAATCGGCTTCGCGGATGATTTCCATGTTGTGCTCGATGACGGCTACGGTATTGCCTTGATCCACCAGTTTTTGCAGAACGTCGATGAGTCGCTGAACATCGGCTATGTGCAACCCCGTGGTGGGCTCGTCGAGGATGTAAAGTGTATGTCCGTTGGATGGTTTGGCCAGCTGTTGGGCCAGTTTGATCCGCTGGGCTTCCCCGCCGGACATGGTCGGGCTGGGCTGACCCAGACACAGATATCCCAGGCCGACATCGCAGACAAACTGAACTGCCCGGCGGATGGGGGGGATGGCCGTAAAAAAGCGGGCCGCCTCGGCAAAGGTCATCTCCAGGATTTCCGATATATTCTTGCCGCGATACTGAACCGCCAGGGTCTCATTGTTATAACGCTTTCCGCGGCAGACATCGCAGAGTACATACACATCGGGCAAAAAGCTCATCGCCACCTTCGGCCGTCCCTGGCCCTTGCAGGCGTCGCAGCGGCCGGCAGCCACATTAAAGGAAAAGCGACCGGCGGAATACCCCCGGGCGCGGGCCGGCGGCGTCAGGGAGAATAATTTGCGGATTTCCGATAAAAAGCCGACATAGGAGGCCGGTACGGATCGCGGGGTGCGGCCGATGGGGCTGTGATTAACTTCCAGCACCCGCTCTATATTCTTCCAGCCCTGGATATCCTTACAATCACCGGCCGGACGATGCTGCTCCAACAGCCGGTTGCGCAAACCTTTGTAAAGCGTCTCTTTGAGCAGACTGGATTTTCCCGAGCCGGATACCCCGGTGACACCAATCAGACATCCGAGGGGAAAATTGACGTTGATGTTTTTGAGATTATGGGTCGCGGCACCCAGGACCTTGATGACGGGTCTCCGCCGATAGGGTCTCAGGCGGGATGTGATTTTTTTGGAGTGTCCGCCAAGCAGCGCGCCGGTGATGGATAAAGGGGCCTTTTTCAATTCCGCAAGTTGGCCGCAGGCCACAACCCGGCCGCCGTCCTGTCCGGCCCCGGGGCCCAGGTCAATAATCGTGTCGGCGGCCCGTATCGATTCTTCATCATGTTCAACCACCAGAATGGTATTGCCGCGGTCACGAAGCGTCTTGAGGGCATCGATCAGAATCCGGTTGTCCCTGGCATGCAGCCCGATGGTGGGTTCATCCAGGATATAACACACTCCGGTCAGATTGGAGCCCAGCTGGGCGGCCAGACGTATCCGCTGGGCCTCGCCTCCGGAAAGGGTATCTCCGCTGCGGGCCAGGGAAAGATAGGACAATCCCAGTTGATTCAACAGGGCCAGTCGGGTCAACAATTCCGCCACAATCGGTTCGGCCACCGGATTTTCATGGGGCCTGAAGGTCAGCTTTTTCAGGGTCTGATATACGTCCCGGGCCGGCTTTTGCACCAGGTCCCAGATGCCGTAATGGCCGACTTTGACGGCCAGGGCCTGGGGTTTCAGGCGACTGCCGCTGCAGCGGGGACAGATCCTGGTGCCGGCGTTGTCTTTATCCTCCGCTTCACCGATGGTACCGAGTCCGCTGCATTGGGTACAGGCGCCCTGTTTGCTGTTAAACGAAAACAGGCGGGGATCAAGGCTTTCAAGGCCGATACCGCAGGCCGGGCAGATGCCGTGTAAACTGAACACATCTTCGTTGCGCTGACGGTCTATCACCACCAGACTGCCGCCGCCCTCGTCCAGGGCCCTGTTTACCAGGGTCTCCAGGTTTTTGGCCGGAAGGCGCCCGATAACCAGATCGATGTTGTGCTCATGATAACGGCTCAGCGCCAGGCCTTCTTTCAAAACAGTGATCTTACCGTCAATGCGGGCTTTGGTTATTCCCTTTTTCAGCGCGCGCGCAATGACTTCTTTGTGAAATCCTTTGCGGCCGAACACTTTGGGCGCCAGCACGGTGGCTGCTTGCCGGGGATAGCGTCGGCGGATCTGGTCCACAATGGCCGTCTGGGTCTGGGCCCTCAATTGGCGGCCGCATCCCGGGCAATGCTGGACACCGAGTTTGCTGTATAAAAGTCTCAGGTAATGATAAATTTCGGTCAGGGTGGCAACCGTGGAGCGCCGGCTGGCATGGCTGGTTCGCTGTTCAATGGCCACTGTCGGAGCCAGGCCGGTGACCAGGTCGACTTCCGGCCGCTCCAATATTTTCATATACTGCCGCACATAAGGTGCCAGGCTTTCCAGATAGCGGCGCTGGCCTTCGGCAAAAAGGATATCAAAGGCCAGGGTGGATTTGCCCGAGCCGGATACACCGGTCAACACAACCAGTTGATTGTGGGGCACGGTCAGATTGATGTCCTTTAGATTATGCTCCCGGGCGCCTTTTATGGCGATGGCATCGGAGATCCCGGCACCATTAAAAGATGCCGTTGACTCCGCAACACCGGGGGAGGAGGATGGGGGCCTTTTCAGCCGCCCCGACTTTTTCAAATAGGCTTTTAAAAAACGGCCGGTATGGGATTTGATGTTTTTAGCGACCTCCGCCGGAGGTCCGGTTGCCACGACCCGTCCACCGGCGTCGCCGCCTTCGGGTCCCAGATCGATGACCCAGTCCGCGGTTTTGACAACGTCCATGTTGTGTTCGATCACCAGTACCGTGTTGCCGCTGTCGACCAGTCGTTGTAATGCGGCCAGCAGTGTGCTTATATCATCGAAATGCAGGCCGGTGGTCGGCTCGTCAAATATGAACAGCTTGTTAGAGGATTGCCCCCTGCCGTTGCCGACGAAACGGGAAAGCTTGAGACGCTGGGCCTCGCCCCCGGACAGGGTGTTGATCGGCTGACCCAGACGGATATAGCCCAGTCCGACCTCGACCAGCGGCTGCAGGGCATTGACGATTTTGTTATGATCCCCGAAAAAAGCCAGGGCCTGGTCGACCGTCAAGGTCAGAATGTCGTGAATGTTTTGTCCCTGGTAGCGGACGTCAAGCACAGCGGGCTTAAAACGCGTTCCCCGGCAGTCCGGGCAGGTGATGAACACGTCCGAGAGAAATTGCATCTCGATCTTTTCGAATCCGTCGCCATTGCAGGTTTCACAGCGCCCGCCGGCCACATTAAACGAAAAATGACCGGGCCCGAATTTTTTGGCTTTGGCGGCGGGGGTATCGGCCAGCAGTCGCCGAATCGGGTCCAGGGCCTTGGTGTAGGTCAAGGCATTGGCGCGCGGGGTGCGCCCGATGGATCGCTGGTCCACCAGGACCACATCCTGGATTTGATTCAGTCCGCTGATGCTGCGGTGTTGGCCGGGGCGATCCGGGTGGTTTCCCAGGGCCCTGCGGGCAGCCTTGTAAAGAATTTCTTCCGCCAGGGTCGATTTGCCTGATCCGGAAACACCGGTCAAACAGACAAACAATCCCAGGGGAATGCGCACATCAATATTTTTCAGATTGTTTTCCGCGGCCCCTTTGACCGTCAGCCAGTGACCTTTGCCGGGTTTACGCTGCCGGCCGGCAACCGGAATTTGGCGACGGCCTTTCAGATATTGTCCGGTCAGAGAATCGTTGACGCCGGCGGTGGGGCCGAAATACATGACTTCGCCGCCCTGCTCGCCGGCCCGGGGGCCAAGGTCAAGCAAAAAGTCACTTTCACGAATGATTTCAGGGTCGTGCTCAACCACCACCACGGTATTTGATAAATTGCGCAGCCCCTTTAAGATGCGGATGAGACGGTGGTTGTCCCGGGGATGCAGGCCGATGCTGGGTTCATCCAGAACATAGAGGGTGTTGACCAGAGAGGAACCCAGGGCGGACGCCAGCGCCACGCGCTGGACCTCGCCGCCCGAAAGGGTGCGGGACTGGCGGTCCAGGGTCAGGTAGCCAAGGCCGACATCCCGCAGGTAGTTCAGGCGATTGCGGATTTCCCCCAGGACCAGTTGACTGGCTTCATCCCGGGCGGCCACCGGTAGCTTCTTGAAAAACTGATGGGCCTGCTCGACGTTTTTGGCATAAATCCGGGCGATGTTCCGGCCGCCGATGCGGTACAGCAGGGTTTCTTCCTTAAATCGCGTACCATCGCATTCCCGGCAGACATCATAACTGCGATAACGGGCCAGAAAAACCCGCACCGGCATCTTATAGGTTCGGGATTCCAGCCAGCGGAATAACCCTTCGATTCCGTAATAGGTCGAAGTTCCCTTAATAATAGCCTTTTTATGAGCGGCCTTCAGATGGGCGAAAGGAATGCCCGTCGCGATTTTTCGGCGCCGGCAGAAATCCATCAGGTCGGCATACTCCATGCGGCCGTTGTCCGACTTGCCGAAGGGTTTGATGGCACCGTCTTTAAGGGAGATTGAGTGATCCGGTATGACCAGGTCCATGTCAATACCAATGGTACGACCAAAACCCCGGCAGGTGTCACAGGCGCCCATGGGGCTGTTAAACGAGAATAGATTGGGCATGGGTGGATTGTATTCTATCTGGCAACGGGCACATTCCAGTCGGCTGCTGAAAGCATAATGTCCTTGGGGCGGAATCCAAACATCCAGTTTTCCCCCGCCAAAGCGAAAGGCCAGTTCAAGGGAATCCATCACCCGTTCCCGGTCTTTGCGTCGCAGGATCAAACGATCAGCCAGGACCGGAATTTCTTTGTGGCGGCCATTGGGCTGCCAGTCTTCTATCTGAATGATGCTGTTTTGGATAAACAGACGATCGAACCCCATCTGCATCAAAGATTTGCGGATTTGATCGGGAGGGATATTGTCGATCAGGTAAGGAAAGGTGATGACCACCTGTGATCCGGCCGGGATTTTTTTCAATAATTTCCAGACATGGGCCGGTGTTTCCGGTGTCACCGGCTTGCCGCAGGACCGGCAGTGAAGCTGGCCGAGGCGGGCATACAGCAGCTTTACATAGTCGGTAATTTCGGTCATGGTGCCCACCGTCGAGCGGGAGGTTCGGACCGGGTCCTTGCGGTCGATGGCGATGGCCGGCGGAATCCCCTCAATTTTATCGACCCGGGGCCGGTCCATGCGGTCCATGAATTGCCGGGCATAGGGCGAGAAGGTTTCCACGTAACGGCGCTGGCCTTCGGCATAGAGGGTATCAAAGGCCAGGGACGATTTGCCCGAACCGCTGACACCGGTAATGACCGTGATCTGATTCAACGGGATTTCAAGATCCAGGTTTTTAAGGTTGTGCTGTCTGGCACCTTTGATTCGAATCGACTGGGTGTTCATAAGCCTTACACTAAGAACCCTTTGGCCGGTTTGCAAACCGATATTTGCATTTTTGATATTGTGTATTAATTTATTCGGTATTGTTCCGCTTGTCGGGTACTTAAGTACACAATTCCATAAATACGATAACATATAAAAAACTCACCGTTGAGTACGCAGCCTCCGGCCTATAGGGCTTACGCCCCGGTGGGAGTACGCAGAGAAATTATAGCTGACTGATATGAAAAAAATAATATATGGGAAGTCACTAAAACTGAACAGGCCGCCATTTTTAATTTTAGTGTTGGTATGGACAATCTGTACGCTTTTACCGGGCCAGGTTCGGGCGGATCAAAACCCTGCCGAGGTAAAAATTCCTGCAACCCTGAATTCCGGACTCCATCATTTTCTCGATCTTGTTGATCCGGATAAAAACGTCACATTTGATCCTCAAATGGTTGCGGGGGTTATGGAATTTATTGAAGAACCCAAGGATGATGACGCCCTGTATTTTGCAGACGGGATACTCGGCATGGCTTCAGCCTACCATGAATTTGACAGCCACACCGATCTTCAAAAGGTCTCGGACTATGCGTTTAATCCGGATATTCCCGCCATTGCGACCATGCCGTCTTCGGTGCGTTTATTTCGCTGGCTGGATGAAGAAGGACATAGACGTCCATCCCCGCCGGTGAATCGGTATCTGGATGATCTTAATGCGCCGGTGGTGGAAAAAGGGCTGCAATATGTAGAAATTACACCGGACACCCATTCGGGCGCTTACTATGGCTACAACCTGGATCAAACCCTGATCGTTTTTAAATACCGGCAGCGCAAGGTCGTGGTTGCCATATCAAGACAGACGGATATCTCCACCGTCGGCAAGAAAGGCTATGTGCTGGGCAGCGATGATGACTGGGACTATTTTTATTCCGGCAAGAAAGGACTGACCGTTCCCGCCCTGGGCTGGGTCAGCTCTTATTTGTATGCTTCCAGCGCCATCAACATCTATTATGAGATAGATCCGGGCTCACCAAAGGTCCGCTGCGCTATGTTCAAATGGCTGCGGGCCGGCTGGTTCGGCATCAACATGGTGAGAAGAATACATATCTATGACGGCCTGAAGCGGTTTGCCAAAACGTTTACGGAAATTATTGAAAATCCCCGGCTGCCGTCCGTGAACATACTGGCAGCCGATTTTGCGCAGATCAAGGGTTTTTCCGACGAAACCTTGAAAGCCAAAATGGACATTTATGCTGATGTTTTACAAAACCGGTATAATGGGAGTCATAACAACGGTAAAAAACGGGTCGCTAAACTACTGGCAAACAAGAACCACTGGTCCGGGATGTCGCGAGAAGAGATGCAGGCGGCGCTGGTGATTGAATACATGAAAACCGCCGTCGGAAAAACGCCAGCTGATGAGACAGGGGAACTATTCGGTTATTAAATAGTGCAGCAGTAACCCCAACGTTGCAAAAGTCGAGAATGCCGCAGATCCAAGGCGTCCAAGGGTACAGCTGTAGTAGGTTACCGCAAACCCTTGGCAACGAAGGAGATGCGGTATGCTCGGCTTTCCCGCAGGGTAAAAAATATGACAATTTTAAGTTTGATTCTGGATTTCACCATTGGTTTATTCCAAAATACTGAACCCATTATCTCCAAACCCCTATTGTTATTATTTTAAACATGCCTTTGGCATGTTTTTTATGCAACTAAGGGGGTAAGCCTATGTCCAAAAAACCCGTGGTAATCGTGACCGGAGCGTCGCGCGGATTGGGCGCGGCCGTGGCTCGCTGGCTGGCCAAATCGGGGGCGGCGGTTACGCTTGTGGCCCGATCCGAAGAAAAACTCCAGCAGGTTGCCGCAGATGTGGGTCGTCTGGGTGGCAGCTTCCTTGTGGTCAAAGCGGATGTATCCGACTTCCAGGCCTGCCGCACCGTCGTTGAAACCACCCGGGATCACTTTGGACGCATCGATTCCCTGGTTAATAATGCCGGTATTGTTCAACCCCTTTCCCCTATCGCCGACACCGATCCGGATGATTGGCGGCACAACATTGAAGTCAATTTATTCGGATCGTTTTATCTGGTCAGGGCTGCGATTTCCGACCTGCGAAAGCACAAGGGAAGGATCGTGAACGTGAGCAGCGGCGCGGCCACGATGGCCCTTGAAAATGCCAGCGCCTATTGTACCGGCAAAGCGGCCTTGAACCATTTTACCCGGGTGCTGGCCGCCGAAGAAAAAGTCTTGACCGCATTAACGGTACGTCCCGGTGTGGTGGATACCGGCATGCAGGCTGTCCTTCGCAATGAAGCGGACAACGCCCTGCCGGCCCAACAGATTGCCTATTATCGACAGCTAAAAGAGCGCGGGGAACTGGAGCCCCCGGAAGTTCCGGCCCGCGCCATCGCCTGGCTGGCATTATATGCGCCCAGGGAATTCAGCGGCAAGTTTCTGGATTACGACGATCCCCGTATCAGTAGACCGGCATTGGAAGTATTCGGGGAGACACTTGTTTGATTGCGAATTTCGGATCGGGGATTTAGGATTTAACGAAAGATTCTGATATTAAATTCCACATTTTCAGGTAACATATGCCTTAAGATATTCAAGATTTGCTATAAGTGCAATGATCATATTTTTTACTTTTGTTTCCAAACTGCCGGTTTCGGAGAGGTAGAGGCTGTGCGGCTTAGTGTAAAAGACTTTTCTTTGAAAAATAATGTTCCGCCGGAAATTGTAGGGTCGCTAGAATTCCAAGTATAGTTGGGATCAATGCCATAATCTATTTCACCGAAGATTTTTGCATCACTGACAAAGCCACTTGTGGAGATTTTATGATCTGCCCAGGTTAGGCTCTCTCTCGCATTAATTTCAGATACTACTGCATCAACAGCCCGCTGTCTGGCACCTTCTTCAAGAGCGATGTATCGCGGCACGGCCACAGCAGCTAAAACACCTAAAATTACCAAAACCATGATAATTTCAATCAGCGTGAAACCCGTATCGTTTAGCAACATTTTTCGTTTGAGCATAGATTTCATTTAACCATTAAAGGAATCATTCTGCTAAGATTAAGATTATATATATCACAAAAGTCTTTGGTTTTCAAAAAGCAGTACAGGAAAATTCAGGCACAAAGGAAAGAAACGCAAATTGACCACTCAATGTGGTTGAACATGAATGGCTTTTATGATTGAGCTATTTTAATTCTAATCCGATATGAATATTTGAAATTGATTGATCATCATCCATTCTTCTATACCATTTTACTGTAGAGTTGTAAGTTTTGTAACCATTAGTGTTGGAAGATATATGCGATTTGCCTAATCTGGATGACATAAGATCCCTATCAAATCTTACTTTAACTGCGGATCCCGGTCTAATCACAGAATCTGCCTCAATGCACAGTCCGTGGCGGCTGAAGTCTTTTATTTCGGCATATACCCAATGCCCAGAAGTAGGAACTTCAATTACTACTATAGCATTAGTCTTAAACCGTTTGTTTTTTCGACGATTTTTACCGAACATAGGAATGCTTGAGGTTTCATCAGTCCCTTTTTTCACTCCTTCTTTTTTACAAATGGCGCAATCATTTTGATTCATTCTATTTTTGATTGTAGCTTGCCACTCATGGCCTTCACTGCATATCCACCAAACCTTTTTGGGGTAAACAACTTCCAGATTTCTTGGCGTTAAATTGCCATTTGCAGTTGGATGCCATTCTTTGACAAGGAATGGCGCTATCTCCGAAAGACTATTATATTCTTTTACTCTTTTCATCCCTAATTTCCTCAGTGAAAATGTAGAAATTTAAACTTATGGCTCCATACACAACTCCACCTAAAAAAAGAGTTTGTCTATAATTGCTGAATAGGTTCGAAATTAATAATCCAAATTGAAGTGTCACTTCAAAAGAGAACAGAGGAATCCAATTGTATGATATTAAGGTTATTAATATCGTTCATTAAATAAATATATCGGGAAAGTCAAGCTAAATCAATTCAACGGATGTAAAAATTAGGCGGAAAATGTGGGGGGGGTGGTTGATAGAGAAGAGAATTAACATGTGAATAATTCGAGTGGGAAATGTGTATTCTGTAATTACCCCCGTAATTTATTGCAATGCGTAAAGTCAATAAAAATAAATAGAATCCCTTAATGGTATTGTATTCAAAGTAGCAGAAAACCAAATATCGGCCTATTGCAGATACGTAATTATAATGGTTTTGATCAAACCGTAAATTAACTGGCTTGCGATTCATCATTTCTTCTGCTTCTTTCGTGGCATTTTGGCGGATTCATATTTTAAAGAACTGATGATCATCGGTTAACAATCTCTTCGATCGTTGTGGTCAATGCAGTATTGGATGTCAATATGACACCGTCCTCCATCGGCTATAAAAATTGATTCATATATTCATATTCTTCGGTCAGACGACCGTTGTATAAAATAATGGCCTTTTTAATTTCATAGGGGAGTTTGATTTCATTATAGTCTACTCTAAAATCCGCCGTAATAATGTCACTCACAAAACTTTTTAATTCATCTGAAAATGAGCTTGATGCTTCACGCGAGAATTCGCAGGGAAGATTATCAATTGCCATCACAGTAATACCGTTATCCTTTATTCCATCCACAAAGTTATCGTTTTCAGCATCATAGGTATAACAGGCCTTGTCCGGCATCGTGCCTTCTTTGGTAATCTCAATCGAGCCGTTAATATCACAGCTGATATCACCGATCACCTTTATTCCTGATTTTTGAATCAAGGGCAAACTTTTTTTCAGATTTTCTTTGGTGACAAACCGGGGATATTTTTCCGTCCAGAAAATACAATTTATGAGTATTTTAAGGTTGGGGAGATAGTTGTGAAAAACAGAACTAAATCTTTCCGGGTGATCGTAATAATTCTGAAGGTTAAACGTTCCGCTTAGCGGTTTTACGATGTCTTCCTCTTTGAATACGATTTTGAAAAGGCAATGATTATCGGCGGCAATTTTATCTATCGATAGTTCCAACTGGTCTGCCGGGACGGTTTTAAAAGGCAGGAGATCAAAAACCTCTTGAGCGCCTTTTGATACGTTGCCATACCCTAAGAATCCCACTGTCAGCGGTGACAACTCTTTGGGGATACCATTTTCTGAGATCATCGCCCCAATTTTTCGGATATGATTTTTAGCCTCTTCCAGGGAGTCGTATTGATAGGCCTGTTTTATTTCTGCAAACGGCGTTGCGTATCCGTTCAACTCCATTTTCCGACCAAAAGCGTGCAAAGTTTCGATCAATCCGGCAAACCCCGCGTACCTGCTGAAGGTTATTAAACGGTTGTTCTTTCGGCCAACAATTAGTTCATAGTCGATCAGGTTGCATTCAAGTTCCATCAACCTTTTCAACATGTTCATGTTATAGGGCTGGCCCTTAATCGTGTGGGAAAAAAACAGGTAGGTTTTCCCATGTTCCAGTACCTGCGGTGGGATTTCTTTAATCGCAAAAATGGCATCCGCCGATTTCAAATTTTCGTTGATCTCGGCGCCAACTCTCCGATACTCTTCGTCGTTAAAAATACGGATTTTCGATGGCTGAATGATGGTTTTTATCCCATATCTGTCACCTAATTCCAATACATCACCCGGGACAAGAGGAACTCTTCTTTCCCATTCATTTTTATCTTCTCTGCGTATACCAATCGTTTTTATCATATTGTCTCCCCCTATCTTTTTCACTTTTCCCTCAATCCAATTCCTCGATTTTATAATCGATACGCATTCCCCGCGCTTTCAGCTCCTTAATGAATTCATGCGGAGGAACATGGCGTACGGGTGACAGAACACCAGTTTGGGTAATTTTGCCGGTAAGAATCATCTGGGCACCAATACTGGCCGTAAATCCTACGGTACGGTTCATGGCAAAAAGTCCGGTTTCAAGATCCCGATAATCAATCAGATCATAAGTGACCTTCACCTTTCTGCCCTCTTTGAGGCCCCACACTTCCACCCTCAGCAGGGCAATATCCTGCTCGTCACTTTTATATTGAAGTCTGGGGGTCAAGCAGTTTGCAAGAAAAGCACGCGGAGAAATATCCGCCTTATTTACTTTGATTGGATTTTCGTCAAGGAGGCCGAGATCCACCATCGTGCGCCAGAATTTGGAATGCCCGGGCCATCTCAGGGCGAAACGGCCCATTTCCACCAGTTCTTTACCCAACCCAAAAATTTTTACATATCTTTCGGAATCTCCATTGGGATATGCTTCCACAGCGCCAAGGCCGGGAAACTCAATTTCATGAACATTTTCTTCCCTGAAAATTTCATGGCCGGGCACAATATGAAGCCGGCCGTTTTTAACAAGCCGTGCTTCACGAACATAAACGTCAAGTACCCGGTCAAAAATCCAGGAGATTTTATATTTGATCGGGCTGTCGTCCGCACATTCAGGTGCCGGTATACCTCCGCCGTAGGAGTAAAAACCATGAACCACATCTAACTCATCGACGGCCAGACGCCCTAGAACAAGATCAATTCCGGGATCAAGTCCCATTTCCGGAAGAATAATCCCGTTTTTTTTCTTGGCCGGATCATCCAGCACACTCAGAGCATAGGTGTAGTTTGAACTTACAAAAGGGATATCGGCATCAAGCGCGGCCCTGGCTGCCGTTAGTGCCAGCTCAATGGGCAGCATACAGATAACGACGTTGATATCACTTTCGGAAAATTTTCCGGATAGGTCCTTTTCTTTTAAAACATCAAGTTTTATGGCTTTAGTTTTTGAATAGCCCCTTTTTTTCAGGTAATCATCTGCCTCAGCCAGACTATTTTCAGCTGCAAAAATATCAGCGGCAAAAATCCCAGTGATCAGGCTGCTTGATTCAAGGTCATGAATGACAGCCTTTCCCTGCAGCCCCATTCCCAGCACAATTGCTTTCATTCCTTCTTTATAATTGTTCTCAATGATATTTTCAAGCAATATGATCTTACCGAGGTTGAGCGGTTCAGGGTTT
>JAIVWA010000070.1:0-12345 GCA_049190255.1 Gammaproteobacteria bacterium
GGGTTGATTTTTGGCGGGCATTGTCTATATTAATTTCTTCTTTTAGGGCCTGCTCGTAGTCGTTGGCGGTAATGATGCCTGTGTCGCGCATCTGTCTTAGAACCATATTGCGACGTTTCAAGGCCAGCTCCTGGTTCACGAGAGGGGAGTAACGGGAGGGTGATTTTGGCATGCCGGCGATCAAGGCGCATTCGGCCAGGGTTAAATCCTGAATTGATTTACCGAAAAATATACTGGCGGCCGACGAGACACCATAAGCGCCGCTGCCGAAATAGACCTGATTTAAGTACAGTTCCAGTATTTCATCCTTGGTATAACGCCGTTCCAGCTGGAAGGCCAGAATGGCTTCTTTGATTTTACGGACAATGGTTTTACGAGGGGTCAGAAACAATGTTTTGGCGAGCTGCTGGGTAATCGTACTGGCTCCCTCGACGAACTTTCCGGCCCTTATGTCTTTAACGATGGCCCGGGCTATTCCTTTTATATCTACCCCGCTGTGCTTAAAGAACTTGCGGTCCTCTGTTGCAACCAGTGCAGCTTTAAGATATTGTGGAATTTGTTTCAACGCTACCGGATCTCTTTTTTCGAGATACAGTTCATCCAGCAGAACTTTATTGGCAGAATAAATGCGGGTAACGGTGTGGGGTCTGAAGCTTTCCAGGGCTTGAATCTGGGGTAAATCGTGGGTGAAGGCAAAGAATCCTCCCATTAATACACCGGTCGCAATACCTGCCAGCAGGACAAGGAGGATGGATACCGTTTTTTTATTGAAGCGAAATTGCATGGGACTAATGTTGTGTACTTTTTTAAGTTTTTAGGACACGGATCTGCACGGATAGACACAGATTTTTCATTATGTTTATTATTCCCATTTCATCTGTGTGATCTGTGTTCATCTGTGTCCTAATTAATTTATTAAATGGTGCTTGGAATTTTCATAATTTTCATTAAGCAACTAACTTTCCTATATTCAGTCAATTACCTGTTTAAATGATGTGGCCCAAGGAGCAGGGGTTTCGTACTTGACTGTGATGGTTTTTAAATGTAATTAGTGGTAAGAATTCCAGCAATAGTTAGAGCGTTTGTCAGAATAACGTTCCGATATCAGTGGTTCAAACAGGCTTGTTTGGATTATCAATAACGTCTATGGTTTGAACCAAACGCTCTAATATTTGTTTGTTAGAAACTCGGTTCAAACGGAACATATTTATGACAACCGGTATATGCTAACTCCAGAGCAAGAAACCTACATTCTAACCCACGCCTATGTTCCCGAGCACATTGTCGCATTGATGACGAATCTGTCCGGAGGGGAACCCTTTCTCATCGATGACTACTTTTGCTGCTGCAAGGACGATTGGGTTATCTTCATCGGGTATCCGCTTCAACATGAGTTTGATTTCGACGAATTCGAAGCGATCCTGGAAAAGGTCAAAAAAAAATTCAGGGCCGGGCGTATATCGCTCATTGCCCCCGAACTTTCGCAGCGTTTGGATGCACGCTGCCGGGAAAAAGATAGCGACACCTATTATACGCTGGATACCCGATTTCCAGTGATGCGCAGTGCGGTAAAGCGCAATCTGAAAAAGGCCCGACGACTGTTAACCGTTGAGCGTGCTGTTCACATGGGCGATGCCCATCATCAACTGATGCAGGAATTTATAGAAAGAGTCTCTCCCCCTTTGCGGGTGAAAGAACTTTTTTTCAAAATGCCGCAATACGTTGCATCGGCGCGGCATGCATTTGTTTTAAATGCCTGGGATTCAAAACAGGCATTAGCGGCGTTTTACGTCGTCGATCTTGCAGCGCGGGATTTTGCCAATTATATTGTCGGGTGTTATTCAAAAAACAATTATGTTATCGGAGCATCCGACCTGCTGTTGTCTGAGCTTATTAAAATGAGTTCGGAGCATGGCAAGGGCTATATTCATCTGGGGCTCGGGGTTAACAGCGGTATACGGCGGTTCAAGGAAAAATGGGGGGCAAGACCCACACGCAGCTATAAGATGTGTGAACTGGTTTTCAAAAAACCGTTAATTTTGGAAGTTATCAGGGCGATTCGAGGATATAATGTTTTTCAAGCGATCCAATGAAAAAGAACTAAAAATGATTTGGGAAGTGGAAAAAAACCACAAAAGATCATATCTTGTCGGTACCGCTCACTTTTTTCCGTATAGTTTCAAAACATCGCTTCATCGCTGCCTGGAAAACGCCGCTACCATCATGTTTGAAGGTCCGCTGGATCAGGACAGCATGGACAAAGTCGTAAATTGCGGCTTCGACAACCAAAGCGGTTATCATATTTTTGATGACCTAGACCGACAAAACATCAATAGAATCACCCGGGAACTTGCACCGAAATGCCGCGGCAGAAATACATTTTTTATACTAAACCTCCGCAAATTCAGCGTAGAAAATCCGCTGTATGAAATGTTAAAAGGAATGAAACCCTGGCTGGCATTTTTTACCATCTGGTCCAATTATCTGAAAAAGAACGGTTGGAAATACTCGGTTGATTTAGAAGGGTACACCCTTGCCAGGGAATTCGGTAAAAAAATCGTTTTTCTGGAAACCATCGAAGAGCAGATAAACGTTCTTGAAAACCTTACCCGCGATCGGATCATTGATTTTTTGAAGCGTGTTGACCAGTGGCAGGAACTGGCTCAGGGCTATGTAACGTGCTATTTGGCCGGTGATCTGGAACGAATAAAATCAAAAGGACTGCGGTTTCCCAGCCGCCATCACTCCGTCATCGACCATCGGGACAAAATCTTCTATGAGAGAATGCTCGAATATTTGGAACAGGGTGATGCCGTTGCCTTCGTCGGCGCTCCCCACGTGCGTGGCGTGAGCAAATTGCTGCGTGCGGATGGCTATCAAATTAGTACACTTTCACAATCAGAAACGCCAGATATCCAAAATAACAGAATAAGAGAATGAATCCGTCTTTGCGGGTAACCGTGAAATTTTTTCTCATCATCAGCCAGGGCAAAAAGCTGGTAAACATCATCACCAGATAATCAATCCACAGTCCGCTTTCGATAAATCCACCGGGAATGGGAATTGGCCGCACCAGGGAGGCGACTCCCAGCACACTCATGATGTTGAACACATTGCTGCCCACCAGATTGCCGATGCTGATATCCATCTCACCGCGCATGGCAGCCACCACCGAGGTGGCCAGTTCCGGCAGCGAAGTACCGAAGGCAACGATGGTCAGGCCGATAAATTTTTCACTGACGCCCAATTCCGTCATGATATAAACGGCGCTTTCCACCACCATCTGGGCACCGCCGACCACACCGGCAATTCCGACGACCACCAGCACGATCTGTTTGGGTCTGGAAGCAACAAAACCGATCTCTTCTAATTCGGATTCGATCTCGGCCGCCCCCGCCGTTTCCTTTTTGGCCAGGTAATAGTTCATAAAGGTATAAAGGATAATTCCGACAAACAGGGTGGCACCTTCGATGCGGCCCAGCTTGGAATTCAACGTCAGCAGCAGCAGGTATAATGATATGGCCAGCATGATCGGGATGTCGCGCCGGACAACCGAGGGATCGCTTTTTATGGGATTGAACACGGCCGATAATCCGAGCACGAGGGCGATGTTGCAGATATTGCTGCCGACGACATTTCCCACCGCGATCATGCTTTTGCCCTGGATGGAGGAAATGAGACTGACCACCAGCTCCGGAGCTGATGTGCCGAAGGCCACAACCGTTAAACCGATGACAATCGGGGTGACACCCAGACTGCGGGCGAGGCTGGAGGATCCTTTGACCAGCCATTCCGCTCCGAAATAGAGCAACACAAATCCCACCAGGCAGACCACAATATACAGGACCATAGCGTCAGTTTCCTTTCAGATTTTCCGCAGGGATCATAAAAAAGACATCAAGGTGTGTCAAGGAAATATCGTAAAGAATATTAAATCGTTGAGCGTCGCGTCGACGTTTTACAACACCCTTATGATAATATTTTTCCACTTTACCATTCTATATTGACAAAGTATAGATTGAAAGAATATAGTACTTTTGTACGTTTTCGGGCGGATTAACCCTAAAATTATGTTTTCCTTTACATTTCAAAATATCATTCAATAAATTATTATCGATTCTTACAGGCGGGGACCGGTCCCTACAGGTATGAATAAGGACCCATTCTTTTTGAAAGGAGGTGAGTTCGGTTACCTTTTTGTCTTGAGGAGGAGAATAGAAAGTTGAAGCTCTCCTGATTTAATTAAAGAGTGTTAACTTACAGGGTTTCTTTTTAATTCAAACATAAGGAGGCGGATATTATGAGCAACGGAAATGATAGGACACCGGTTCTGCAAAATGAGGACTGGTGGGGTTGTTTTATAGGGTGGTTCATTCTGCTATTGGCTGTGGTCGGTGTGTTGCCTCATACCCCGAAAATTGGTACCTGGACAAGTTTGTCAGCCGCTTTTCCCAAGGGGGCCATTACAATTTGGACGACCATCGTTCTTTGCATCACCATGGGTGTCCTGACGTTTATCGCCGGAATATTCATGAAGTTTGATCTGAAACGCTACATCCCTGGTTTTTTCCTGATTTTTGCGATTACCTTCATATCCATGGTGATCTCAAAACAGGCCTTTATAAAAAAATGGGGAATATCCTACGTCCTTTTTGCCCTGGCGATCGGCTTGATAATCAGCAACGTTTTCAAGGTGCCCAAAATCATGAAAGCTGCCGGCCAGACCGAATTTTTCGTCAAAATCGGTCTGGTCTGTATGGGCGCCACGATCATGTTCTCAGTTGTGCTCAAAGCCGGCCTTTTCGGTGTGGCCCAGGCCGTTCTGGTGGCCACGGTGGTCTGGTTCGGGACTTACTGGATTTGCAGAAAATTCCAGATCTCCCAGCGCTTCAGCAGCATTATTGCATCGGCCAATGCCATCTGTGGCGTTTCCGCCACCATTGCCGCCGGCGGTGCCGTCCTGGGTGATCCCAAGGAAGTCAGCTATATGGTGGCCTGGGTGCTGGTGTGCGCCGTTGTGCTGATTCTGATCATGCCGCCGCTGGCCGTCTGGATGGGTTTGCCGACGCAATGGGCCGGCGCCTGGCTGGGAGGGGTGATCGACAATACCGGAGCGGTGATTGCCGCCGGAGAAGTCATCCGGGATAGTGCCGGCAACCCCAGCAAAGCCGCGGTGAATGCCGCCGCCATGGTCAAGATGGCCCAGAATGTCATGATCGGTCTGGTAGCCTTTTTGATGGCCCTGTGGGCGACCATGTCACTGGACAAAGAGGAAGGCGCCGAAAAACCGTCCTATATGGAAGTCTGGTACCGCTTTCCCAAGTTTGTGTTGGGATTTATGGTTGCTTCTCTGGTGGTATCCTTTATCATCGAGCCGGCCATGGGCGCCAAAGCGGCCAAAGCCGCTGCCAAGGCCTGCAAGAGCTACCGCAGCTGGTTTTTCGCCATGTGTTTCGTGGCCATCGGCCTGGAAACCAACTTTAAGGAACTGATATCAGTGGGTGGCGGCCGACCGGCTGCGGCCTATTGGATTTCCCAGACGGCCAACGCCTTTTGGACCCTTTTTATTAGCTGGATACTGTGGTCCGGTACATTCTTCACCCCGGCTATTCTGCCGGATTAATCTTTTCAGATGACAGGGAAGGCGTTCAGTTTTTGAACGCCTTCCTTTACTTTCCCCCTTTAATGTTCTATAAAACTCATGAGTCAACTGGTTAAGAATTTACTTTGACGTTTCCTATGGTGAACATAGGAGTCCCGTTATTATGGAAAAATATGATCTGATATTGAGCGCTGAAGAGCAGTTTGCCCGGGAGGTGACATTGGGCGCTATCGTGGCCAGACCGCCGAGTGCCTGGTCCTATTTGATCCCGGGTATGTTCATTATTGACTTTCTGCGACGGGGCAGTGCGATCCGTAAATACACCCAGCATTTTATGTTTCCACGAAAACTGGCAGTCGATGCGGCCCGTGCCGTCAGCCAGGGCGAAGATGAAGCTTCCGTGAGATCACACGTAGAAAAGGATACCGGAGCGTGGCTGTCAGCTTTGAACCTCTATTCAGAGGAGTTGCTAAAAGCCCATCTGGCCTTCATCGATGTCCTGATCGAGCATTATTCAGCTTTGCTGAAGGCCGAGGGTGACAGCTATTATCTTTTGGTTGGTGCGGCTTACCCGAACCGGGAGAATTACCAATCCTTTCTGGAAAAGATCACCGCTGCCGAAAATGAAGTGGATCGGCAGGTCATCGAACGACTGGGTGACAATGAGAGAATCAAAGACAAAATATTGATCGAGCAACAGCAGATCGCCAAACGGCGCAACAAAATATTAGAAGAGGTTTTCTTTTAATTCAGGCTAAACCCTATCCCGGAGTTATTGTGTCTAAGAAAGCGGTTGATACCAAATACAAAATCATTCTAGAACATGAACGTTCAATGGCCAGAGCGGTGGCGGGTTCCCTTATCCAACCCAAACCGATATCGGTGTGGGAAGTCATGATTCCGGTAATTTTTATCCTTAATTTTGCCAAAACCAAACAATCCCGAGAGGTTTTTATTCAGAATCACCTGTTCACCAAAAACATGGCCTTGAAAGCAGCCTTTGATATGTTCAAAAAAGAGCTAAACAAGCAGGCCGTGATGGAAAGCATCGAGTCGCAAACCCAAAAAACGTTGTCGTCTGTACCCGATAGCATATATTCGGATGAAATTCGTCGGGAGCAGATAAAAGAAATAGAGCTGCTCATCGATCACTACGGCAAGCTTTTCAAAGCCGATGGTGAGAATTATGCGGGCTTGGTGGTCAGTGCCTATCAAATCCGGGAAAATTATGCTGCTTTCTTTAGACAGCTTAAAGCGGCTGAAAACGACGTTATGATGGCCGCCCGGCGTACGCTGGGAGATCAAGCCGATAGCCGGGCCGTCGGCAGCAGGCTGGAGGAACTCACAGACCGCATCCGGGCGGCAGGAGTTGAAAAAATTTTTAGCCCCGACTCACGGCAATAAGATGCTCAGCAACCAAGATCTTAGCCATATATACCGGCATGCCTATATCCCCGAACACCTTCCGGACTATGTCGAAGCAATTTCCAGCGCCAAACCTCATTTAATAGAAGACCATCTTTGTTTTACTAGAAACAATCATCTCATTTTTATCGGGTATTCTTTGAGTGGAGACAACCGGGACAGCGCTCGGGCATATGCCGCCGCCTGTAACGAATTTCAACCTTCAACCGCCGCCATAATTGCGCCCGAACTATGGCAGATAGCAGAATCTTTTGAGGAACAACCGACGGACAGTTATTACCGATTAGATCTCCCGCTGGGTCTTATTGCCCCCGGCGTCGCCTATATGATCCGGCGGGCGGAAAAAGATCTTACGATCTGCAATGGAAAATTCGGCAAAGAACACAAAAAATTGATTAAAGGCTTTCTTTCCGGGCACGATTTGAGTGCGCCGCAACAATATATATTTAAACACATCCGCTACTATCTCAAGCGCAGTAAAACCGGCCGGCTGCTGGAAGCAAGAAAAAATGGCCTTCTGGCAGCCTTCACCATTGTCGATTTGGGCTCAGCAGACTTTGCATTTTATCTTTTTAATTTCAGGTCAAATAAGGTGCATGTTCCCGGTGCATCTGATCTTCTTTTTCGCGAAATGGTCAATCTGGCTCAATCCGAGGGTAAAAAATCCATCAACCTCGGGCTGGGGATCAATACGGGGATACGCCGATTCAAAGAGAAGTGGGGCGGGGTGCCCTTCCTTGCTTACAACTCCGCGTTGGTTCGGCGCGAGACCTGGGATTTGGGAGATATTGCTAAAAAACTATAATTGGTTTAAAAAACGAAGATGGTTATCATACATTTTCCTTATTTTAATCCACAGATTTCGCAGATTACACAGATTATAATGAATGTGAGGTGGAGATTGCGAAATCTGCCGGGTTTAATTCCCCGCAGCTTGCTGCGTTAGGATTGAATTTATCCTTCACTGATACCCCGTGGCTTGCCGCGGGGAAGTTCATTCATCGATCCGGGTACACCTGATTGAGGCCTCTATGGCGAGATATTTATTTTCCGGGAAAAATATATTAGTAACTGGCGCCAGCGGTGGTTTGGGATCGACGATTGCTAAAAATCTTGCTGCGGCGGGCGCGAATCTGGTGGTGACCTCAAGATCCGTAAAAGCACTAAAAGAGTTGATTTCTACCCTTCCCAATGACACTCACGCGATACCCATTACGGCTGATCTTTCCAAAACGGGAGAAGCCCGAATGCTGGCAAAACGGGCAACTGAAGCATTAGGTCATATCGACGTGCTCTTCAACAATGCCGGTGTCGGCTATTTTGCACTGATGGAAGAGGCCACAGAAGAAAATATCCGTTATCTTTTCCAAGTCAATACCTTTTCTCCGATGGCTCTGATTAAAGCTTTGCTGCCACAGATGAAAGCAAGAGGTACAGGACGGGTGATCAACATTGTTTCTTGCGTTGGACGGGTGCCCATACCATCGGTGGGCGTATATGGTGGAAGCAAAACTGCCCTGGCAGTGATGGCCAATATCATGCGTCTCGAGCTCGAGCCGGCAGGAATTGACATCATCAACATCTATCCCGGGACGGTGGATACCGCTTTCGAGGAAAACGCCCTTCGCGAAAAGGGACGCTCCGGACTGCATCCCAAAGATTTCTTCGGTGCCCCCAGAGCCGTCATTTCGGAGAAAATCATGGCTGCCGCGGCCGGCCCAGCGGGTGAAGTCTGGTTCGATCGGGGAGCAGAATGGATGGCTACCACAGGCCTAAAAAGGCCCAAAATTATAGATAGCCGCCTCGCTATGCTCAGGGATAAGGTCCTCGCCTGGTCCGCCGAGTGCAAACCCTTCGAGGAAAGACGCTGGCGGTTATGGCAACTGGAATCCTCCATGGCCTGCAATCTAAATTGCGTCATGTGCCCCTGGACGAAAGTCCGCAAGCAAAAACAGGAATCCGGAGATATGCCCCAAGAGGTCTGGGAAGCTCTGCGGCCTCATCTGCATGAGGTTCAAACCATCGATTTTAGCGGCGGCGGTGAACCTTTGCTTCAACCCAAATTGGTGGAATGGATCACCGAGGCAAAAGCCGCAGGGTGCGAAACAGGGTTTCTAACCAATGGATTCCTTCTGAAAAAGGAACTCGCACGCCAGATGATCAGCGCCGGCGTGGATTGGATCGCCTTTTCCATGGATGGAGCCACCGCAGATATCTACGAGGAGATTCGAAAAGGATGCGACTTTGAGCGAGTATGTGAAAATCTGGCAAATATTGCCGCTCTTCGGGTTGGGGAAGTTCCCAAGACGATGATCAATTTTGTTTTAATGCACAAGAACTTTCACCAGGTGGAAGAGATCATAAGACTGGCCGCCCGGCTGGGCGCGGGTCAGGTCAACTTCAAGCAGTACGACGTCCTACGAGGCGAGTGCGGTAAGGGGTACGGACTCTTCGCTCCGAAAGAAACCAGAGAGGTGCGCCGTTTGGAAAAATCACTCTCAAAGGTGCGCCGCCTTGGCAGAAGATTGCAGGTTCATACTACCGCCTTCTCCTTCATTGCGGACGAACAACCGGTCTGCGATCAAGATCCCCGCGATTCGCTTTTCATCCGCCACGATGGATTCGTCGCACCTTGCATCAACCTTGCCATGGGCGGTCCCTCCACCTTTCTAGGTGAGGAGGTAACCATGCCCACCGTTCATTACGGTCGTCTCCCGGAGCAGAATCTGCCGGATTTATGGCAAACAGAGCGCTGTATGTTTTACAGGGAACGGTTTCGGCATCGCGTATATGCTCACGACGCCGAAATCGAGGGAATTTCTTCCGAAACCTCGTGGACCAAATACCAGAAAACTATGCAGACAGCCAAAGAAGCCATGCCCGAACCACCGGAAGGATGTAGAGTGTGCCATTATCTCTACGACATGTAATTCAGTTCCATTCCAGTGAAGCCAGGTTTTGCATGGGACTAAGCTTGTTCGCTTAGGTAGATTTACTGTTCCGCATATATCCTGTCAGCTTCTTCCATTCGAAACTTTTTTGTCATCCTTCTGACCTTATCATACCACAGGCGGCGCTCTTTTTTCGATCCCTGTCGCACGGTCCCTATGGCCGCCTGGATGACTTCTTCCTCCGTTTTTTGCAGCCTGTTCAGAAATTCCTGGTACCTTCCCCTGGAAGGATACTTCGCTATTATTACTGCCTGGTAAGATGATCCGTCTGTATTAAAGAGATCGAGGTAATGATTCATTAAAAATTCGATTTCAAGCAACTGTTTGCGGCGAATCTTATCCGTGTACAATCCTTTTTTTTCTTTATCCAGAATTTCCTGGGTTTTAATTTCATATTTGCGAATTTCCCAGGCCGGCTCTCCGGTTTTATGTACATTTTTAGCGGCATCAAAAGCCAATTGCCTGGTGAACAGTAAATTTTTCCTGGTTCGGCGCTTACGCCCGAGGTGACGAAAATAGTCTGCCATGAAAAGAGGCAGCAATAACGTCTGCCAGCCGGATTTCACTTTGCTCGTTTCGGTCAGCGCAGCGGCGACGCGGTCGGCCTGACGGACTTCATGCTGCCAGATATTTCGCATGTCTGCCATGACTGCAAATTATAGAAAAAGCAGGTTGATGTCAACTACGGGTTGCGCGTTGCGCGTTGCGAGTTGCGGGTTGTGCGTCTTTCGATTTCGGATTTTGGATTTGGGATTGCGGATTGAATAGATTGTGAGGATGAGTTACGGGTTGCCCGTAGCGATTGGCAGGTCATGGCTCGATACTGGAAGCTGGATTTAATTGACTCATGGCGCAAGGCTCAAGGTCTAAAATAAGATATTTTCCTTATTAAAATCCACATTCCGAAATCCAAAATCCGAAATTCCCATGGGAGGTTCTTGCTTTTAAAAATGAAGATGGTTATCATAACTCCAACCCATACATACCGGATGCATTTGATTATAATAAAAGGGACTTGGTCAAGTTGATGTCCACCGGGTGCTCGAGGCTTAAATGAAGAATAAATTTTTTCCCCGTTTCTTTCCCCTGAAAATCGAGGGGCAATCGGCGTCTAATGAAGACCAGGCCGGCAAGAGGCGCTGGCGGCTGCTGCAGGTTGAGTCCGCCATTGCCTGCAATCTTCGCTGTGTGATGTGCCCCTGGCGTGAGATCACTAAAAATTCCCGGAACCAGGGTATTATGTCCCAGGAAGTGTGGGAGGCCATACGGCCTTATCTGTCCGACGTGACTTCGATTGATTTTACCGGTGGCGGGGAGCCGCTGCTGCAGCCAAAATTGGAAGCGTGGATTGCCGAGGCTAAAAATGCAGGATGTGAGACGGGATTTTTATCCAACGGTTTGCTTTTAAAAAAGGATCGATTAAAACGCATTCTGGATGCCGGTCTTGACTGGATCTGCATCTCAATGGACGGTGCGACCGCCGATATGTATAATAAAATACGCATCGGATCGGATTTCGAGCGCGTATGTACCAATATTGGCAACATTGCCGAATTGCGAACCGGTAAGATGCCTAAAACAATGATTAACTTTGTTTTAATGCATATTAATTTCCACCAGGTTGAAGAGATTTTGCGCCTGGCCGGACGTTTGGGGATAGATCAGGTAAATTATAAACAGTGTGATGTCATTCGCGGGAATGCCGGAAGGGGTTTAGGCCTTTTCGGACAGAAAGAAACCAGGGAAATTCGGCAGTTGAAAAAATCGTTAGAGAAAGCCAAACGTCTTGCCAAGAAATTAAAGATTCAAACCACTGCGCTTTCATTTACGCCCCAGGAGCGACCGGTGTGTGACCAGGATCCCCGAGATTCCATGTTTATTCGCTATGACGGCACGGCCGCCCCCTGTATCAATCTTGCCATTGGAGGGCCCACCACATTTATTGGAGAAGATGTAACCATGGCCTCGGTTCATTACGGTCGTCTGCCCGAAATGGATCTTATGGAATTATGGCAAAGTGACACCTGCAAATTCTATCGACAGCAATTTAAGCACCGGGTGAATAAACACGATGGGACCATCGTGGACAGGCTGGTAAGGTCTGCCGGTTCAAATCGCGAAAGAACACTACAGGCCGCCCGGCAGGCCATGCCCGAACCACCGGAAGGGTGTAATGTCTGTCATTACCTTTATGACATCTGATACGCGTTGCGGGTTACGTGTTGCGAGTTACGAGTTGCGGGTTACGAGTTGCGGGTTGCGGGTTGCGGGTTACGAGTTGCGGGTTGCGAGTTGCGGGTTGCGAGTTGCGGGTTACGGGTTACGAGTTGCGGGTTGCGGGTTTTTGCGGATTGAAGAATTACGAAT
>JAIVWA010000071.1:0-12330 GCA_049190255.1 Gammaproteobacteria bacterium
CGTGCCGTTTTACTTCGGTTACCACCACGGGCTCAATTTCCCGGCAGAGGACGTTTATAGAGCGCTCAAAGTATTTGAAGCCGGATCGGCTGATCTACTCAAGCTAGACCCTGGCTTCGGACCGCTGGCCGCAGACGTCGCCGGGTTCCAAGTCCTGGGGATCAAGAGCATACCCGAGATTCCAGTCCATCCGGGATTGGCGAAATATCTGAAGGAAAAGGGCTTATGGGACCCGTCCTGGGTAATAGCTACCGAGGGAACGATCAAGGCAGCGATAGCGGCGATGAAAGCGAAAGCGCAATGATCTATTTGGTGAAAAATAAGGGGTAGTTAAGGGTTTATACTAGTGGGCTCACTCCTGTAAAACGCCAATAAGGGGTGAGTTCACTACCAC
Source organism: Gammaproteobacteria bacterium (assembly GCA_049190255.1). GTDB lineage: Bacteria > Desulfobacterota > Desulfobacteria > Desulfobacterales > JAFDCJ01 > JAFDCJ01. The sequence continues at coordinate 395 of JAIVWA010000071.1, forward strand.
TTAAATCATACCATTAGGGGGGTGAAAAAGTGGAAAAAAATCCGTTACCAGATGCAGCGAATTCATTGGTTGAAATGCGCAAATTCTTAGTCCCCTGCTATCTTATAGTCACCATCGTATATTTAGGTTTTTCGCTCCATTATTTCACAACCGGCTTAGGAGGAACAATGCTCCTTGCCGTAACTTTAGTCCCCATAGCATACGTGCTGTGGGTGTTAAATTCTTTTGTCGTCGGAAAGTTGCCATATCCACGTCTGGGACTTAAACCCAATATTGCCATAGCCAGCGTGTACATCGCTATGTGCATCTTTTCCATAATATACATGCGAGTGGAGTTTGACGCCCTCATTTATGACAGAGCGGGTTTCTACAACACCCCTGACAAAATCGTAGGCCTGATGATGTTTGGTCTCGTGCTCGAATATACCAGACGGGAACATGGTCTACTCTTTTATCTCATCCTGTTTCTCATGTTCTATTCCGTTTACGGGTCGATTTTCCCAGGTATATTTGGTCATCCCGGGATCTCCTGGACAAGAGTAATCACATCTTCTTCCATTGAGATCTCATTGGGCCTATTTGGAACTTATTCGCAAATCGGGGTAAGCGTTATCGCAGCATTTTTCATGTTTTTGGGCATTGCACAGGGATTTGGTGTTCAGGAAGCCATTATCAAAACTTTCACCGGGATATTTGCTAAACGCAGAACCCTCATTCCACAAACGGCGGTGGTGACTTCAATGGCTATCGCTACCTGTAGTGGATCGGGAGCAGCGAATGCAGCCATAACCGGGCAGTACACGATACCGTTGATGAAAAAAGCAGGGTTTCCCGCTCTTCACGCCGGTGCTGTGGAAGCTTCAGCTTCGCTGGGAGGCTTGCTCATGCCACCGGTCATGGCAATAGCCGGTTTCCTCATGGCTGACTTTATAGGCGTGAGTTATTTCGAGGTTATCGCTCGAGGATATGCGCCAGCACTCATTTTCTTTGCTATCATATCCCTATCGGTTTACCTCTTTACAGCGCGCTTCCTGCGGGAAAGCGGAAGTGGCCCAACTTCAGCACCGGATTCCATTATCGAAAGATTCTCCAAAATGGACCTGGTCAACACGGCGATTTTCTTTGCCTGCATCGGAGTGTTGATCTATTTGATGGGTGTGCTTTGGTATGAAGCATCAAGAGCCGCACTTAACATTGCGCTCGGTCTCTTGATCATCTCCTCCGTATTGCGCATATATTTCCATCCTGGGACGATTTCAGATAAGATAAAGGAATGGGGTAGGTGTTTGCGCCGAGCCTTAGAGGGATTTGCCGAGGTTACCGCTCCACTCATTCTCTTGCTCGCCATGCTCGGGGTGATGATAAATCTGTTCGTGGTTAGCGGATGGATGATTAAGCTAATGGCACTACTGGTGCACATCGGAGAATTCCATGTCGTAGCCCTTATCGGAATGGGGTTCGTAATTGGGGTCTTCTTAGGGCTGGGAATACCTCCGTCGGCCTGTTACATACTCTCAGCCGTGGTAGTCATCCCGCCTATGCTACGAATCGGGATCAACCCCTGGATAGCTCATTTCTTCTTATTTTTCATAGCGGTAATATCCGAATATTCGCCACCAACCTCACTCGTAGCTGCGGTTGCTTCCCGTATTTCAGGTGCCTCCTTCATGAAGACGATGATGGTAACGCTGCAAATATCTCTTCCCTTTTTCTTCCTCACATTCGCGATTTTCAATTGGGATATTTTGTTGTTGGAGCCTGGTTGGGCACAACTGGCTGCTCTGGTTGTGCTAATTATTGGATGCTCAACAGCAGCTGCCGCCATCCACGGTAGACTTTTTGAACGTAAAAGGCATGACCTTCCTGCAAGGTTTTTAGTCCTCCTGGTGGCGCTATTTATCTTGTTCTATCCTAAAGGTATCCTTTCGGCAGTGGCATTGATACCCGCCGTGGCGATGATAGTCTTCGTGATCTTCCGGAGCCAAAAAGTATCAGTATCTTCTTAGGATTGCTATTTCGCTCACTGGCCTCAACACGCCTGGCGCCCATCCCGCCGTAATATGATGGGCTCAAAGGCGTATCCGACGTTCATTGCTTTCCGGATAAGGATACTCCATGTGCCGGGCCGTAGCCCGAGCGATATTTTCACCGAAGTATCGGGCAACCACCTTGAGTGCCATATCGATGCCCGCTGAGATGCCTGCCGATGTCACCACGGGGCCGTCTTCGACGACATGCTTTTGGAATTCCACGGTCACCTCCGGAAAGGCATCACGCATCCAGTTCAATGATCGCCAGTGAGTGGTCGCGTGCAGTCCGTTCAGCAGCCCGGCGAATCCCAACAGCATCGATCCGGTACAAACAGAAGTCAGTGTTTCGACTTCCGCTGCGCGAGCGCGCAGCCATTCAAGCATGGTCGGGTTGTTCAATTCCTTACGCGTGCCCCAGCCCCCGGGTACAACAAGGATATGAAGGGGAGGACAGTTTGCAAAAGTGTACTGTGGAATGACTTTCATGTTGCCTGTCGCAGTGACCGGCTCAGGATACTCAGCCACCAACCATACTTCAAAGGGTGAAGGTTCTTCTCTGCGTTTCTCTTCGTTTAGACGGGCGGCGGAGAAAACCTCGAACGGACCACAGAAGTCGAGCACTTCGATGTCTTCAAAAAGGACGATCCCAACACGTTTCCTCTCCAACTGTTTCCCCCTTTCTTTAAGGTGAATGAATTGGCCACCTGCACAGCGATTTCGGTCAAATTCGTGTTATGCAGAAGTATCTTCTATCTATTAACAGCTATGGGTCTCATTTGAAATTAAGAAAGTGACATCCGAAATTTATTGCAGAATACCATCGGAATTGTTAAAAATGCAGAGATTCAAGTATCTTTCAAGAAAGTGTGAACTTGCGAATATTGTCAAACGATGCACACAGGAGGATTGCGATGAATGAAGCATACTTCCATGGGGTTTTTCCCTACCTTGTTTCACCCGTTCATGAGACCGGTGAGGTGAACGCGAACGTTCTTGCACGCCTGTGCAACGACCTTATCGCGGCTGGCGTTCACGGACTGACACCCCTCGGCTCAACCGGCGAGTTCGCCTATCTCGCCTGGCCGCAACGGCGGCGCGTCGTTGAAGTGGTCATCGCAGCGGCGAAAGGCCGGGTTCCCGTCGTTGCGGGCGTGGCTTCGACCACGATCGCTGACGCCGTTTCCCAGGCACGGGAGTTCGAGAGTCTGGGCTGCAGCGGCATCCTCGCAATTCTCGATGTCTACTTCCCTGTCCCCGATGAGGGTGTATTCGCCTATTTCAAGGCGATCGCCGAGGCGGTCTCGATTCCCGTTGTGCTCTATACCAACCCGAACTTTCAGCGATCGGACCTGAGCCTGTCCGTCATAGACCGGCTAAGCCGAATTCCCAACATTGGTTACATCAAGGACGCGTCCTTCAACACCGGCCGCTTGCTGTCGATCATCAACCGGGTGGAAGGACGGATGCAGGTATTTGCGGCCTCGTCGCATATTCCAACATGTGTAATGCTGATCGGCGGCATCGGCTGGATGTCCGGCCCTGCCTGCGTCGCGCCCAAACAAAGCGTCGAACTCTACGAGCTTTGCCGGCGCGGCGACCTGGTTACGGCGATGGAACGTCAGCGCCCGTTGTGGAATCTGAACCAGGCGTTCGCCAAGTACAACCTCGCCGCGTGCATCAAAGGAGGCCTCCAGCTCCAGGGTTATCCCGTCGGCGCGCCCTTGCCGCCGCAGGCACCGCTACCGCCTGAGGGCGTCGAAGAAGTAAGGCGTGCACTCGTAGCAATCGGAGCTTTGTAGACGGCTTTTGACAGTGGGCAAATGGGAAAATGTTCAAGTTTAAATACTCGGGATAGGCGGTTTCCAAATTTTTAACATAATTTTTCGACAGGTGGCAAATTAAATCACATGGAAATAAGCAAGCTTGATCACTTGGTATTAACTGTTAAGGATTTTGAAAAAACAGCATCCTTTTATGTGTCAGTGATGGGTATGAAAAAAGAGGTGTTTGGTAACGGTCGAGTAGCTTTGAAATACGGAAGTCAAAAAATCAACCTCCATGAGTTCGGAAAAGAATTTGAACCAAAAGCGAATAAACCCATGCCTGGCTCCGCAGATTTATGCTTTATAACACAAACTCCACTTAATCATGCAATGGCTCATGTAAAGATTTGTGGAGTTGAAATAATTGAGGGTCCGGTAGAAAGGACAGGAGCAAATGGTCCCATACGTTCATTTTACTTTAGAGACCCAGATCATAATTTAATTGAGGTGGCTAATGAAATATAGACCACTGATAAGGATGATTGGTAATTTATTGGTCTGCGTACCTGACTTCATTTGTCAGCATTAGTCGTCGGATTCAAGCTCGCCGCTTTTTGCCAAAGCGATAAAATGAGCTACATCGATTTTTTTCGGGCAGACAAAAGAACACGCCATGGATGTGTGACACCGATAAACCCCTTCTTCACTGTACAGCAATCTTTTTCTTTCACTTTTAGCCTGTTCGCGTAAATCCATCAGTCGTACAACACTGGCCATTATGGCGTTTGGTCCCAGAAAATTATGATGGCTGCTGATACAGGCGGTTGCACAGCAAAAGCAATTAATACAACGGGTTGCATCAACATAGCGCTCCAGATGACGGGGAGAAATTTTGTATTCGTTTCCAGAGTTCGGATTTTCAACAGGCTCGATGATATAAGGCTTAATTTTATGTACCCGCTCGTAGGCTTTGTCAAAATCTACAATCAAATCCCGAACCACAGGTGCAATCGTAAGCGGTTCAATCAAAAATTCATTTGTTTCGAAATGTGCAACTGCATTTTCCACCAACAACTCGCAGGCCAGCATTGGTTTGCCGTTAATTTTCACCGAACAGGTACCGCATTGCCCATGCTCACAGGACGAATTCCAGGCCAGGGTCGGATCCAACTCTTTGTTGATTTTTCGAAACAGGTCGGTAAATCGAAGAATTCTACCGGTTTCTAATTGATAGCTCTGGATCCAGGATCTGTCGTTGTCCGGATCATAACGCCGAATTTTTAAGACAATCTGATAGGTATCCTGCATGCTTGTTTTCCTTGACCGTAGCAACCGGTTATTTCATCTGTGCACTAAAACGACAGCATTTGTTCGGGTGGTTTAATACCTTCTCTCGATAATGCCAAATCGTTTGTAATTTTCACAATTGGATTCAAATATGCTCATGTCAACTGCGCGTTTTCCCAAATCAACTTCTGCAAACTCGGTCATGGTGGCTAAGGTATGATAATTAAATTCATCCTTTCGCTCCGGAAAATCTCTGCGGGCATGGCCGCCTCTGGATTCTTGCCTGTTCAGCGCGCAAACGGCCGTGACAAGTGAAATGGACAATAAGTTGTCCAACTCCCAGCGCAGAACGAGCTCTGGATTCATTTTAAGACTTTTACATGCCAGAGTCGTATTAGCAGCACGTTCTTTCAGCGCTTTTAGGGTCTCAATGGCTTCGCTCAGACCCACTTCTGTGCGGAACACTCCAACCTTTTCGGTCATAAGCGCTCTGGATTCCTCGCGGATTTCTTCAAGATTTTCCTTTCCTGTTTGATCCAGGTAGGCGGAAAACAAAGTAAAAGATTTTTTTCCGGTAGCTGCGGGCAACTCCGGTAGCTTATCCGCCAGGGATTCGACTACCCGTTGGCCGACAAACCGCCCCATGGTGATCAGCTCTAAAATGGAATTGGTTCCCAGCCGGTTGAAGCCATGAAAACTGGCCGCAGCGCATTCGCCAACGGCATACAGTCCGGGGATTATCTCCCCGCTGGTGCTTTGGACTTCACCAAATTCAGTGGTCGGAATCCCCCCCATCTGGTAATGGTTGCTTGGGCGTACGGGGCAGAGTTCAAGTTTCGGATCGATATTGACATATTTTTTAAAAAAACTCGTGACCTCCGGTATTTGGACTTCATGGATGTAATCCGAAAGATGCCGCAGATCGATCCACACATGTTCGATATTATAATCCGGATTCATTATGCCCCGGCCTTCCTGAATCTCGGTTTCAATGGCCCTGGCAACAAGGTCGCGCGGTGCAAGTTCTTTCATCTTCGGGGCATATTTTTCCATGAAAGGCTCAAGATCGCTGTTGCGCAAAATACCGCCAACCGATCGCAGCGTTTCGCTGGCAAGAATTCCCGGTCCGACAATTCCGGTTGGATGAAACTGCACGGCTTCGAGATCCATTACCGGTAATCCAGCATCCAGAACAATTGATAGACCGTCACCGGTGTTCTGACGACAATTGGTTGTAACCCGGAAGATCTGGCCGTCTCCGCCGGTTGCGAAAACCGTGGCTTTCGCGCAAACCGCAACAAATTCACCTTTGCGCTCGCGGAACAGGACAGCGCCGACGCAGCGACCGTCTTTCAGTAAAAGCTCGGTTGCAATAGACTGATTGACAAATGAAACACCACCGCGCAGCGTTTCTCCCCAGACACTGTCCATAATCCCTTTGCCCGTTCGGTCCGCTTCAAAAACGGCGCGATAAGCAGAACTTTCGCCAAATCTAACTGTGTGTCCCCCGAAAGTTCTTTTACTGAGCCGGCCTTCTTCATTGCGGCTGAAATGCATGCCTTTGTTTTCCAACCAGACAATTTGCTCCCAGGCATAGTCGACAATCTTTTTGATCACATTTTGATCCGCCATGCAATCCGACCCTTTCCAGGTATCAAACATGTGATAGATCGGCTTGTCGACCGGATCCTTCGGATCCACCGCCGCCAGCCCTCCCTGGGCCGTGCTGGTATGCGATTTTTGGCAATGCGGAACTTTAGTAACCGCCACGATTCTTGTGCCGGGTTTTCTCTCCAGAATTTCGGCGGCACAACGCAGTCCGGCGCCGCCGGCACCAATTACCAGCACGTCGCAGTCCAGCGTTGAGGAAATCTTGAATTTAGCAGCCATACGCAAACTCCATTTTGCAATTTCTCATTCCATTATATGGTAATAATTACCTTTAGACCGATCCAGGCAGACAAAACCATCACAACAGCAACCAGCACGGTCATCAAAATCTGCAGACGCCGTGAGACAATATAGTCTCTGCCCACTGAAAACAACCCGTAGCCAGCATGGTATACAACGGCCAGAACCATAACAATATCAACAAGTTTGACAAAATAGTTCTGCATTCTGGCAATAATCACGGCCGAATCCTTACCCACGTCAGGATTAAGATGCATAAATAAAAAATGCGCTGGTACCATTACCAGCAGGAACGCTCCACTGGCTCTTTGAAATTTCCAAAACTGCGAATGCGCCAACCGCCAGATTCTTGCCAGGAATGCATATCCGCCAATCAGGGCAATGAAAAATACGGTCAGCCAAAAGAAAATTGGCGAAACACTCTGATTTCCAAGGAGCATAAAAACAGCTAAAAGACACACATAAGCAGCCGACACCACGAACAGCCACCGAATCATCGCAGTATCATCACGATAACCGTAGATTTCAAAAAGCATTAATCTGCCGCCGTTGACGGCGTGGAATATCACCGGAATCGCAAGCAACCATTCGAAGAAAACAATCAGCGGGGAAGAAAACAATACCATTTTGGCGTCATAGTCCCCGGGGCTGCTGAGGGTGGAAAGGGTGATTAGATGAAACCAGACATACAGGATCAGGAGCAAACCTGTGATCCGGTGACTCCAGCTTAAAATAAATGCCCAACCTCTGGTCTTGGCGTAAAAGGCAACAAAAGGTATCTTGTTAAGAATTCCGAAAATCTGGTCAGTGATTTTTATCGAAATGAGATTTGGTTGCATTTCAGATTTCACCTTCATTTAACTCTAGTAGGCTCCAGCCCTGCCAGGTGTCACTCATTTCAAAACCTCCTCGTTTTTTAAACGGATCCGGGCCAATTCTTCGAACCAGCGCACCACGCCCGTGTGGTCGACCCCACTTTCCAGTCCAGATTGCGCAGCTACCCAAAGCTCTCGGCAAGCGCTGCTAAAAAGAGCTGGTATCCCCATGTCCTTGGCTAGATCCGTGGCAGTTGTTAGGTCCTTTACCATCAGATCAAGAGAGAATCCTGATGAAAAGGACCGAGAAAACACATACTGGGCCATCTTATTTTCAGTGCTATTATTTCGCCCCGTAGACGCGTTGAGGATGTCATTCATGACCCTGGGATTGACTCCGAATTTCTGTCCAACCAAAAGCACTTCAGCCGCTGCGATTAGGCCTGCTGCTGAACACATGTTGTTTAGGGCTTTTACAGCATGCCCGGATCCCAGTGGGCCACTATGGAAAATCCGCGACCCCAATACCTTGAAGATTGGACGACATCGTTCCACGACTTCGGCCCTTCCTCCGGCAATGATGGCTAACTCGCCGCTTTTCGCTTTAGGCATGCCACCGGATACCGGTGCATCGATCATCTGGATCTCATGGGACGCGAGCAGTTGGCCGAGTTTTTTAGTGCCCATAGGCGAAGACGAGCTCATGTCGATCAGTATCGTCCCTGGAGACATGACATCAATCATGCCTACGGATCCTTCCGCTCCCAGAACACCCGCTGAAACCGCCTTACCATCGGGAAGCATGGTAATAATCAAGTCGCTACTTTTCGCAGCTTCAGCTGGCGTATCCATTCCCGTGGCGCTTCGGCCTTTTAAAAAAGTTGCTTGGACATCACTTTTGATGTCGTAAACCGACAAGGAATAACCTGCCTCTACGAGCCGTGATGCCATAGGAAATCCCATGTTGCCCAAACCAATAAAACCGATTTGTTTTGATTTTTCCATCATCGCTCTTGTTTGGACTCAACTTCCTCAAAGATTTCTTTGGCCACACGAAAGCTGTCCATTGCCGCCGGAACACCACAATAAATGGCGGTCTGGAGGAGAACCTCCATGATATCGTTCTTGCTACAGCCATTGTTTAAAGCGCCTTTTAGGTGTAGCTTTACCTCGTGAGGTCGGTTAAGGGCGGTGAGCATGGCTAAGTTAAGCAAACTCCGGGTTTTTCGGTCCAGTCCTGGCCGGGCCCAGACAGCACCCCAGCAGTATTCAGTAACGAGCTCCTGTAAAGGGCGACTGAAATCGTCTGCCTGTGATATAGAAGCATCCACGTACTCAGCACCCAGCACCTCCCGGCGAACTTGGAGTCCCTTTTCGAAAAGTTCACTCTTCATCGTTATTTCCTTTCTCTGTTGATTAGGCTTTTCCTGCCCATTGTTTCAAAACCTTTCCAAAATCTTGTGCATTCGCACTATTTTATCCCGCAGAAGCAACTATTCTTTTCGTAAAAGCAGGGAAGACCACTTGCGTATATCCTTGATCCCATCAAACCTCTCAACCTCTTCGACGATTTTCAAACGCCGTTCCTTCTTCATGATCTGGCCAGTGAGGTCATGGAACCGTTCTTTCATCTCTTCCCATGAAAGAGGATTCTCAGGATCGCCTTTGGGATATTCGACCGTCGTAGAATAACTCTTCTCATCCTCTGTCAAGATCTCAGCAGTGGCACGCCACTGTTTAGGGAAAGTCCGATCTAGTTCGGGATCAACGATGCACTCCACTTTCCTCATCATCTCTCTTACCGGTCTCGACTGGATCGTGGAGAGCTGAAATTCTTTCAGACCTGCCTTGCCATAGAGCAACGCCACGGCAGCTCCAAAGGGCATACTGAACTGGGCATCGACGATCGATTGTGGGTTGTACTTGCTCTCTATTGGCTCCGCAATAAGAGGAGCCCCTGCCCTTAAAACCCCAACCTTAATCTTCTTTACTTGTTCCGGCCGAAGGTTGTTTTCATTTACTATTTTTAGCACCGCGTCGATGGGAGGTTGCATGTAACGGCAACAAGCATGAGGTTTAACTGATGTCCGAAGGATTTGGAATCTTGAACCTATCCCTTCGAGGACTTTGGACGGATCTGCTCCGTTGGAGTAAGCATGGAGAAATCCATCCCTTCCCTCGAGGATCGAACTGGGACCTTTAAATCCCTTTCCAGACAACAGGGCTGCCACCATGCCGCTATGGGCTGCCCATCCTGCGTGAAAAGGCTTTGTCCATGCCCCTTGAGCGAGATACTCCATGGAGCCTGCTGCCTGACTTCCTGAGATGCCTATGGCATACAAAATCTCCTCTTCTTGAAGACCCAGAATCTTCGAAGAAGCAACACTCGATCCAAAGGTCCCACAAATCCCAGTGGGATGGAACCCTCTTTTGTAGCTGTTCTCCGGTCCCAAGGCGCTTCCTAGGCGAACCATCACCTCGTAACCTAAGACAACGGCCAAAATGAAACTCTTCCCAGAAGCACCAACCATCTCACCTGTGGCCAAAGCCGAAGGGAAGACCACAACCCCCGGATGAAGTGATGCTTCGTTATCGACATCATCCATTTCGATTGCATGGGATGACGTCCCATTTGCAAGGGCCGAATAGAGATAGGGAGCTTTCTCTTTGGTCCCAACTATCACACCCTCCCCCTTGTCCATCTCCTTGACAAACCGATAAATCGTTTGGGAAGGATCCTCTTTCGATCCCCGACATGCGACGCTGATAAAATCCAGGAACCTGTATTTGGCGCAATCGATCACCTCATCTGAAAGGTCATTAAACTTCATGCGGCTACAGTAACTGGCAAGTTCCTGCGTGATACCCATATCCCCTCCCTACCTCCATTTTTTTATTTCATATCAGATAGTTATTTTTTCCGTCAAGCCTTAAATCCTGCTACAAAGCGACTACAAAAAATTTAATTCGTTCTTATTTTGATATTATTCTTAAGTATGATGCCTTTTTAATCAGATCGTAATCTATAATATTAAGTTAGCTTTTTTCAACGCCGTTCTATCAATCATCTCAAAACCAATTAAGGTTAAGACTCTGGAAGCGCCCGAATTCGTTAATAGGGGCTTCGTCACGGCAGCTTTCGACTTTCGCTGGACTTCAAGCGAAGGCTGGCAGAAGCGGCGGGAGTCGAACCCGAAGCAAATATTACAACCATAGGGGTTTACGCTAATCTACCGAGTGTTTACCGAATAAATAATATTTAAATATTCGGCAAGTTTGGTCAGGTAATGCCTGCATCCCAGGCCTGAGTTTATGAGCTCCTTGTGCATGAAAATGCTTGACGAATACTGCTTTGGAGTTCACCGATACCGGTACTTAATGGAATGATTAAAAGTAACAAAGAAGTAATTATTAGTGCGCTCCAGCCACCTTGTTGGTATGCGAATCCTGCGCCTGTAATTCCAAGCCAGCCCCCCATGTAGTAAAACAGGACGTAAAGGGCATTCGCACGTCCTTGCCCGCCCGAAAGTTTACGGTTGAGAGAACCAACCGCAGCAGCATGGATGGTAAAAAACCCGGCGCAAAGACAATGATTTGTAAACGAAAATAGGCTCGTTATAACGAATTTTGGGGAGCTTGATATCTATCAGCAAATGGAATCAGGTATCCGTGAACGGGCTGCAAATGTAGAGGGCGATTCACAATTCTTTAAACCCGGTGATCATATTGTCCATAAAAACCATGGAATAGGTATATATATTGATACAATATCCAGGCAGATATCCGGCATAAAAAGAGAGTACTTCCTAATAGAATATGGAAAGGGAGCTAAATTATATATTCCCACATGGCAGGCTGACAGGATAAGTAAATATATTGGATCCAGGAACCCATCTATTACTTCCCTGGATTCAAAACAATGGGACAATCTGAAGAAAAAAGTCAGGAGATCAGTTCAAAAACTTGCTGTCGATCTTGCCAGGCTTTATGCAGAAAGGCAGTCCCGTACAGGTTATTCTTTTCCCAAAGATAGTGCATGGCAGTCTGAGATCGAACAATTGTTTCCTTTCATAGAGACTCCGGACCAGGTAAAGGCAATAGAATATGTAAAAAAAGCCATGGAAAGATCA
>JAIVWA010000072.1:0-12149 GCA_049190255.1 Gammaproteobacteria bacterium
ATAAAAGTGCCGGTAATCACGGCCCACCATGGCATGGTGGCGGGCATCAGCATGGCAAAAAGCAAACCGATCACCGCTGCATTGCCGTCGCCAATCGTGACCGGTCTTTTGGTTAGATAATTAATCGCCAGCTCCCAGAGCATGGCTGTGGCCACTGACAGGCTGACGACGCCGAAAACCGGAATGCCGTAATAATAAACAGCGGCGATCAAGGCCGGCAAAGCCGCCAGTATGGTATGATAGCTGCGATTGGTAACCCGGGTTCCGTTGTGCCAGAAAGGCGCATGTGAAACGATCAACTTTTTTTGGTCAAGCATCCGTTGCCTCCGTTGCCTCGATTGCCTCCGTTTCCTCGACTGCCTCCGTCGCCTCCGTTTCCTGTGAGGCTTTAGCCCGATCCAGTTCATATTGGGCTAATTTGATGTACTGAAATATCGGGATCCGGGATACACATACAAAGGTGCAAAGACCGCATTCGATACAGGATAATAAATCGTAATTATCTGCGGCTTCTTCAAATTGGCCGGCTTCCAGAAATCTTACCAGCATATGAACCTGTATCCGGGCCGGGCAGACCCTGACGCAATCACCGCAATTTATGCAGGGATAATCGGAGGCGTAGGCCGCATCGGCCCGGTCGATGATGATAATGCCGTCGGTATCGGGCAAAACCGGATGGTCCAGTGAGTAGACCGCCGAACCCCTCAGCGGACCGCCAAAAATAATGCGATCCTCTTCATTGATGGAAACGTCGTATTTATCAAGGATATCTCGGAGCGGTGTACCGATGGTGGTTTCTATCAATCGCTGGGTTCCGTCCTTGGTAACCAGAGTAAGGATTTTGCTAACCGGTATCTGTCCGTTAACATAGGCTTTGCCGATGGACGCGACCGCCTCGGCCCTGATAAAACAAACCCCCAGATCTTCGCAATTCCTTCCGGCCGGAACAACTTCTCCCAGAACATCTTTCATAATCATCTGGGGCAGGGCCGCAGGATATCCGGTATCAAGGCCCTTTACCTCGGCCCCGATGTGTCCGTAGCCCTGCATGGACTCACCGGCCGTGACCAGAATAATACGTTCGACCCCGGAAAATTCTTTCAGGATGCCGATACCTTTTTTGATGTCACCCAGGGCGGAACGTACGATATATTGATTGGTACCAATGAGAAGGTCGTCGTCGACGCCCGTGATCACAATGGTATGAATTGTTTTTTCAGGCTCTGCTAGAGCGGAATAGGCGGGATTGCCCGGCAAAAATGACAGATGGGCAATGGCGGTTTCTAAACTGGACGTTTGATTATCAAACGGATCGTCTAATTCCTCATTTTCATCGATAGCGATGGTAATGGCGCTGTACTTTTTACCGAAATCACCGCTATAGGGTGAAATAGAGGATATGGTTCCGGTGACGCTGGAGATGACATAGGTCGGGTCATCAGCAAAAAGAGTCAGTTTTTGACCGGTCTTGACCCGGTCGCCGGTCTGAAAGCCAGGTGCCGCGGATTGCTCACCGTTTTGGGGGTGAAAAAGGGTAACCGTTTTGGTGGCGGCCACTTTTTCAGGTTCCGGCTCTTTAACCGGAAGCAGTTCATATTCAATTCGAGAATTGGATAAACCCAGAAACGATTTTTTTAGCATATTGCAACCCTTTTTATTAACCAGCAAGATTTAGCAGTCACACCCGAACCGGCACCGTAAGGATAAAATCAATAAATTAATTAAAGTGTTCCAACCATTTTTCCAAACCCAATGACGAGGTCTGGATTTACATCACATGACAGGCGGCACAATCTTTTTCAACCGGACCGGCGCCAAAGTCCTCATGACAGCCGGCACACTGCTGATGAAAGGCGTCCGCTCGTTTGGGGACTTCTTCATCACCCTCATCGGGATCGTGGCATTCAGTGCAGGATTCGGCACTATCATATTCATCTTCTGCCAGGGTATGATGACAATCGCCGCACGAGATCCCATATCCGGTAACCGCCTGATGGGTTTGGTGATCAAACAGCACCTTGCCCGCCGCAGGTGTATACAATAATCGGATCGGCTGATCAGGGGTTTCGGGTGGAAACGCTGCATAGCATATAACGCCCACCAACAGCAGCCAAATTGCCAGACCGTACGCCAGCTTCAATTCGATTTTTGAAAACATAGATAAACCGTACCTTTATTGCTGGATGTTTTGCGTACTAAAAAGTCAAGCTTCGACTACCATAATGGAGCCAACCTTTCAAGCAATTTTTAGTCAAGCTACCTTAGTACCTTAGTAATTATTTTTGTGCCCTCCAGAGGCGGATCTACGACATTTTGTGGCAAAACATTTTCGCCACCAAGACACCAAAACACAAAGATAAATTTTAGCATACAGTTTTGCTTTGTGTCTTTGTGCCTTTGTGGCCATTTTTCCGGCTTGTCCGGGTTAGGATTTGTTCCTTAAATCAGTAATTTTCACTGTTTCGTCGGAGGTCTGGTCCGGATTGTAGCAGGTCAGGCAGCAAAACAGGCAGCGACTGCTTTCACCCAGAGCGGCTTCTTCGCTAAGTACCAGATCTGACTCAATAAATGATTTAATTCGTTCGGCAACGGGAAGCTCCGGCATTGGGGCCCGCCGGCTTTTAACGATACCTTCCACGTATTCAAATAACGTTTCCTGTATCAGGTCCTTATGCAATTCTCTGGGATCGGCTGCAACCTCCTGCTCCATGACATATTCATGAATGGAGCGGGCGGCCCGCCGTCCGCCGCCAATGGCATCTACAACCAGGCTCGGGCCGGTAGCGGCATCGCCGGCGGCAAACACATAGGGAATATCACTCTGCAAAGTCGCCGGGTCGACTTCAATGGTATTCCAGCGGGTGGTTTTCAACTCCGCCAGTTGTTGCTCCATCTGCTCGGTAAAAGAAATATCCGGCGACTGTCCGATGGCCGTAATCACCATGTCGGTTTCCATTAAGGATTCAGAACCCTCGATGGGCACCGGCCGTCGCCTTCCGCTGGCATCCGGCTCTCCCAGTTCCATCTTCAGGTATTCCAGATGGGTGGTATTCCCGTTTTCATCTCCTACCACCCGAACCGGTGCTGCCAGAAATGTGAATTTAACACCTTCTTCTTCGGCCGCGTCAATTTCCACGGGATTGGCCGGCATTTCATTGCGCGTTCGGCGATAGACGAGATTGACTTCTTTAACCTCGAGCCTGAGTAAATTGCGAGTGCAGTCAATGGCAGTGTTGCCGCCACCGATAATAACCGCAGATCGACCAATGGGGATGGGCTCGCCGCCGGCCAGCCGCGACAGAAAATCGATGCCGGTATAGCAGCCTTGCAATTGTTCGCCTTCCACCCGCAGGGTTGAATCTTTCCAGGCGCCGATACCCAGGAAAATGGCGTCATAACCATCGGCTTTTAATGAGTCGACATCGAAATCAGTACCAAACCTTACATTGCAGCGGCTCTCAACGCCAAGTTCCAGAATGCCGTCGATTTCCCAGTCGAGCACCTTTTTGGGAAGGCGATATTCAGGTATGCCGTAGCGAAGCATCCCCCCCATTTTGGGCATGGCTTCAAAAATTGTCACTTCATGACCCAAGCGGCGCAGAAAAAAGGCACAGGTGAGCCCGGCCGGTCCGCCGCCTACAACCGCTATTCGTTTGTCTGTCAGCGGAGCAATTGGGACCGGTAGTCTTTTACCGGAATTCATTTCATAATCGGCTGCAAATCGTTTGAGCTGGTTGATGGATACCGGCTCGTCTTCAATGGCCCGCCGGCAATTGACTTCGCAGGGATGCGGGCACACCCGACCGCAGGCCAGCAGCAGAGGATTTCTTTCGCGGATGGTGTTGACGGCACCCTCATAATCGCCTTCTCTGATTTGAGCGATATATTTGGGTATGTCGATTTCAGCCGGGCAGGTCTGCCGACAGGGTGCCAGACGATCATTTGATTGGTTGAAATGCAAAATGCGCTGGGACGGCGTTTGGACCTTCATAATCTCCTTGGGGCAGACCTGTTCGCAAATACCGCACCCCACGCATTTGTCTTTATCGACCACCGGATAGCCTTCCGGTCCCATTTTTAGAGCGCCAAACTGACATGCCCGGACACAATCGCCCAGTCCTATACAGCCGACAGCGCAACTTCGGTGCCCTCCGGACAGCATAGACTGGCCCAGGCAGGTGTTGACCCCGTAATAGATGTAATTGGTTTCAGCGCGATGCCCACCGGTACATGTGTTGTAGGATTTCAGCGGTTCTGCCATACCGACTTCCATACCCATAACTTCCGCCGCCATCTGGGCAGAGTCCGGTCCGCCCACGATACATACGCTGGGAAGCGCCTTACCGCCAACCACCGCAACAGCCGCTGCTGAACAGCCGGTATAGCCGCATCCGCCGCAGTTGGCACCTGCAAAACAGCCTTCCACCTGTGCGATACGCGGATCTTCCCAGACATAAAATATTCGTGAAGCCGCTCCCAATATAATTCCGCAAACCGCGCCCAGCCCCAGCATGAAAATTGTACCTTCGATCATAGCCACTCCTCAGGTGCCTGATTTTTTCTCGTCTCGAAAGAAGTTTTTCTATCACTTTAATTTTGTTATTTCAAGTTTAAAAATGGGTTACCGTAAACAGAAGTTTTCGATTTCGGATTTCGGATTTCGGATTGTTTCGATTTTGGATATGGGATTTCGGATTGGGGATTGTCTCGATTTTGGATTGGGGATTTCGGATTTGGGATTGTCTCGATTTTGGATTTTGGATTTTAATATGGAATATATCGTATTTTAAACCTTGCGCCTTGTGCCTTGAACCTTACGCCTTTTCCTTTTTTCCGCCACCGCATTCCGACTTCCGATTTCTTGAAACCTTACACCTTTCCGTTACCAGCAACCAGTAGTCAGCAGCCAGAAACCGGAGAAAATCTGAAAATCAGTTTTAGTTAAATCCACAATCCGAAATCCGCAATCGAAAGACCCGCAACACGCAACTCGCAACACGCACCCCGCACCCCGCAACTTTCACCCCGCAACCCGCAACTCGCAACTCGCAACCCGCAACTCGCAACTCGCAACTCGCAACTCGTAACTCGCACCCCGCAACTAGCAGACCCCACAAATGCGGCAGGTTTCCACCTGACAGATGGGCGTTGTCAGCTCTTGCTTGGCGCGTTGATATTCGCGCTGGAGAAAAGATTTTTTAATACCGTGATCGATGAAATCCCAGGGCAGTTTTTCATTCAAATCACGTTCGCGGAGGACATAAAAATCAGGGTTTACGGGCACTGTTTTAAGGGTTTGGGCCCAGTTACCCTTGTTGGCATGGGCCGATAACAGGATATCCGCAACTTTTCGATCTCCCCTTGAAAACATTGCCTGCAGATATGCCCATCTGGGAATATCCGAATTTATCCGCAGATTGGCGACTTTTTTCAGTTCATTTTTTATTTTTTTCGTTTTTCTTTTTAAGGTTTTGACCTCATCCATGGCCGCCCACTGAAAAGGAGTAGACGGCTTGGGAACAAAGGAATTGAGACTGACGGTAATAGTACCGATACGCTTCCGGGCGCGGCTGGATGTTAAAAAGCGATGTTTGATCTGTTTGACCAGTTTTATGATCCCATCGACATCAGCTTCGGTTTCGCCCGGGAGACCGATCATAAAATACAATTTTAAATTGGGTATTCCGTTGTCAACAAGGACCCCGGCAGCGGTTAAAACATCTTCTTCGGTGATTCCTTTGTTGATGACCCGGCGCATTCGTTCTGATCCGACTTCCGGAGCGATGGTGGCTGTTTTAACGTTGCTTTTTTTCAGGATCGACAACAACCCCGGTGTGAGCCGGTCGGCCCGCAGGGAACTGAATGAAAATCTGATGTTTTGATCATTAAATTTTCCGCACAATTCTTCAATTTCGGGAAGATCGGATACGGCGGCGCCCACCAGGCCGATACGGTCGGTCAGCCGGGCCCCCCGCTCGATGGTTTGTTCTAACTGAGCGATGGGCCGGAATCTTGGCGGACGATAAATAAAACCGGCGCTGCAAAAACGACAGCCATGGGGACAACCGCGGCCGACTTCAATTAAAAATGATCGATCAAAGGTCGTATGGGGGGTCACAACGGCACTGCACGTTGAAATCTGATTCAGATCTTTCAGGTAGACGCGTTTAATTTTAGGCGGTACATCCTCCAGGGGTTCAAAAGCCGCAAGGGTACCGTCATCATGGTATCGGGCATGGTAGAAGGCAGGTACATAGGCCCCCGGGACCTGGCATGCCAGGTTTCTCAATAATTCCTGTTTGTCGGTACCGGGTTCAAAGACCTGAAAAAACCGGGGCAGGATGCCTTCGGCTTCGCCGAGGAGAAAACAATCGATAAAGGGCGCCATCGGTTCGGGATTCAGAAAACAGGCAACGCCACCGGCAATCACCAGGGGATGCCGGGCGCTTCTCTCACCGGATCGCAGGGGTATTCCGGCTTGATCCAAAATAGTCAGCAAATGGGGATAATCGTTTTCAAAGGAAATAGAAAAGGCGATGATATCAGCATCGGCGATGGGCCTGCCCGACTCAATGGTGGCTGGCCGGACGGTTTCCGACCCCTTGCCATCCGACAGGAAAGCTCTTTCGCATACCACATGATCCAACTTGTTTAGAAGATCATATAAAGTCTGATACCCGAGACTGGACATGCCGACATGATAGCGATTCGGATACACCAGAGCGACACTGATGCGCCCCTTCCATTGCTTCCGAATGGTACCGATCTCGGAATCAACAAGTTGCCGGGCGGTGTTCTGTTTTTTTCCCACCATTTTGCCGGTTTCTCTTGTGGGTTGACCGTTGTTATTTAAACCCACCGGTCTGAATCGGTCCCGCAGACAGGTGCCGGGCTACGCCCCTGAGGCGAGCCACACTGTGGAAATATATACCTGCAGACAGGGTTTGGCAACCGATTCCGGACCCACTCCGGCAGAATAATCAGATAGGGCTAATCCGCTTTTCTTCTCAAAAACGTGGGGACATCCAGCTCGCTGTCGTTGACGATCATTCCGCTGGTGCCTCTGTAAATGGCCCTTGAAGATTCCCCGACGGCTTTTTTATGACGGATGAAAGTCGGTTCGTCGTAATCTACAATGTTCTCCAGATCGCTGGGCGTGATGTCTCTGACCTTGCCTCTGAGCGGTTCGGATATCTGTTCAACCGTATCGGTTTCTTTGCCGATGCCGGTGGCGATCACGGTGACTCTCATTTCATCGCCCAGGCTGTCGTCCACCGAGGTGCCCCAGAATATCTCTGCATCCTCCCCCACTTCGCCATGAATGAATTCAGAAGCCTCGGCAACTTCCTCAAATTCCATGTCACTGCTGGCGGTGATGTTCATCAAAACACCCCGGGCACCTTTGATGGGGATGTCTTCCAGCAGCGGATGGGAGATCGCCTTTCCGGCAGCTTCGACCGCTCGATTTTCACCGGATGAAATTCCGATCCCCATCAGGGCCAGACCGGCTTTGGACATGGTGGTTCTCACATCGGCAAAATCCAGATTGACCACACCCGGCATCATGATCAGATCCGTAATACCTTTAACCGAATGCAGCAGGATTTCATCGGCCCTCACGAACATTTCCATCAGGGTTGCTTTTTTAGATGCCAGACCCCTGAGGCGGTCGTTGGGAATCGTAATGGCCGTATCGACGACTTTCTTCAAGGCCTCAATTCCGCTTTCGGCCTGTTTGGAGCGTTTTTTGCCCTCGAAGGAAAATGGTCTGGTAACCACCGCCACCGTCAAGGCTCCAAGATCTTTGCATATTTCAGCGATTACCGGGGCAGCGCCGGTGCCGGTTCCACCGCCGAATCCGGCCGTAATAAATACCATGTGGCTGTCTGCCAGTGCCTCCCTGAGGTCCTCTTCGTTTTCAAGGGCCGCATCCCTTCCGACCTGGGGATTGGCACCGGCTCCCAGTCCTTCGGTAATCCCTTCACCCAGCTGAATCCGGATCGAGGCTTTGGAGATTTCAAGGGCCTGGGCATCCGTGTTGGCTGCGATAAACTTTACGCCCTGAAGATTGGATGCGATCATGTTGTTGATGGCATTACCGCCCGCACCCCCGACACCGATTACTTTGATCTTGGCCGATTTTTCATTGTCAACATAGGTAAACATTTTTTGCCCTCCTACCGGTTTGAGTTATTGGTTAATAGTTGTTCACTTTTATTCCGAATTCCGCATTCCGACTTCCGAATTCAAGAGCCTCTGTCTTCTGCTTACTGTTTAAAATAGATACAATTCCTTAATTTTAGGCAATTTAGGCACTTTTAACTTTAGGCATTTCTCTTTACACTACCTCCTGAAACCACCGCTTCATCCGGGTCATTAGCCGATTGAAGATGTTGTTATCCCGAATCCTGAACTTTTTCACATCCCGGTGGCGTGCGGCGAATAAAACCAATCCCACGCCGGTGGCGTACATGGGGTTGTTGACCACATCCACCAGGCCTTTGATGCCCTGGGGTCTTCCCAGGCGGGTGGGTAAATTGAAAATAGATTCTGCGACTTCCGCGACACCATCCAGCAGCGAAGTTCCGCCGCTTAAAACAACTCCGGAAGTTATGGTATTCTCCATGCGGGCCCGATAGATTTCCCGGTAAATTATCTCGAAGATTTCTTCCACTCGCGGTTCAAGAATTTCTCCCAGAATCTGGCGCGGAAGCTTACGGGGTTCGCGTCCACCCATGCCCGGAACCTCGATGGTCTCATCGCTGCTGATGCTGCTGGCGATGCAGGTGCCGTATTTCTTTTTAATTTTTTCGGCCTCGGCCTGGGGCGCCCGCAAACCAATGGCAATATCGTTGGTCAGGTTGTTGCCGCCTAAAGCCAAAACAAATGTGTGCTTGATATTCTTTCCTGAAAAAACTGCCAGGTCGGTGGTTCCGCCGCCAAGATCCAGCAGGGCGGTACCCAGCTGCTTTTCCTCATCGGTCAGCACGGCTTCACCCGAAGCCAGGGATTCCAGGACAATATCGCTGACATCGAGTCCGGAACGATTGGCGCACTTAACGAGATTGTGGGCCGATGCCACCGCACCGGTTACGATGTGAATTTTGGCCTCCAGCCGAACGCCCGCCATGCCGACCGGGTTTTGAATCCCCGATTCGTCATCAACAATAAATTCCTGGGGCAGGACATGGATGACTTCACGGTCCATGGGAATCGCCACTGCCCGGGCGGCATCGATGACCCTTTCAACATCGTTTGCGGTGATTTCCGATCCTTTGATGGCCACAATTCCGCGGCTGTTAAAACCGGTAATATGTCCGCCGGCAATTCCGGCGCATACTGTAGAGATCTCACAACCGGCCATGAGTTCCGCTTCTTCGACCGCCTTTTTGATTGAATCTACCGTTGACTCGATATTAATGACGACGCCTTTGCGCAACCCGATGGAAGGATGGGTTCCGATACCGATGATATTAATATCCGATCCGGATAATTCTCCTACAACAGCACAGATTTTGGTCGTTCCGATGTCAAGACCCACAATAACGTCCTGTTGTCGCTGCATATTAGCTCTCCCTCTTAATTGGATTAACCACGACTCGTTTCAAATTATTCAGATCGATGCGATCAAAATCTGATATGCTTCGATGACGCTTAAGATATGAGAATAAATTAGCAAGCATGCGGTATTTGCCGGCATAGTCACTGTATCCGAGATTGATGGTTTTGCCCGGGTCGAAGGCGTAAATGGTGAGACCGATTTGCCGGTCTACATGGATTTGTCTCACGAATCGATTCGGCAGAATGCTTCCCTTCTTCCCGCCAAGCTGTAAAACCCGCATCACAGCTTTAAACGGTGCTGTGCGTTCCCTGTCACTGTTGAAATTTGACGATTCCGATTGTCCGTATACCGTCAGATCCGATAATTTGAGGCCCTTGATTACCGGCAGCGTGTCTGGATCTGATGCTTCCCATGCTTTAAATATTTCACCGTGCGTATTTATCAGGTATTTCCGTCCGAAATCGACCAGGGCCAGCGCAGAGTGCTCTTTGATCCGAATGATCAGCCCGGACGGAATCTCTCTGCGGACCTCGGCTTCAGCGATCCATGGATGCGCCAGCAGGCGTTTCCTGACCAAGGACAGATTCGTTGACAGTATGTTAACGCCGTCCTGTACGCCGGCCTGTCCGGCAACCTGTTCTCTGGTCAGACGCCGCATACCCTCGATGGTCAGCTGCCGGACTGCGAAATAATCGCACTGAGTCAGAAGATCATGCACCAGAATGAACAAAGCGGTTACGGTCATCACGGCTGCGATGGCCGCCGTAAATTTGAAACCCACGATGAGACGGCCCATAAATTTTATCCGCTTTCCGGACCTTCGGCCCTTACGGCTATTTTTTCGTGGTTTTTTAGATTTAAACACTGTCAACCTCTACTTAAAACTTTTTAACAATTCGACGCCCACCTTCCAGACATCCCCGGCACCCAGGGTCAACAGCATGTCTCCCGGTTTTAAGTTTTTCTTCAAATAAACAAGCGCCTTTTTCATGTCCGTTGCACAGAAGACCTCTTTATGCCCGTGGGCTTTAATTCCTTCACAGAGATCCTGACCCGATAAACCCTCAATCCTTTTCTCCCCGGCGGCATAAATGGGCAATACCAGCAGAACATCGGATTGATAGAATGAGCGTGTGAAATCATCAAACAGGGCCTGGGTCCGACTGTAGCGATGGGGTTGAAATACCACTACTTTGCGGCTGTCCGGCCAGCATTTTTCGACGGCTTCCAGAGTGATTTTAATTTCAGTGGGATGATGACCGTAATCGTCCACCACGGTGATACCGTTTACTTCACCTTTTATCTCAAGTCTGCGCTGAACCCCTTCAAGGGTTTCCAGGGCGGTTTGGATTGCTGCAAACGGGACATCCAGCTCGATGCCCACCGCAATGCTGGCCGTGGCATTGTAGACATTGTGAATACCCGGCAGATTCAGCGTTATGTTGCCGAGTTTTTGACCTTCTTTGTGAATACTGAAACGGCTGCGCCGTTTTTCAAATTCCACATCCTTTATCTGGAAATCCGCCTGGGCGCTCATGCCGTAGGTGGTGTACCGTTTTTTTATCTCGGGGATTAAATCCTGGATCGATTCATTGTCCAGACAAAGGACCGCCAGACCGTAAAAAGGTATACGGTCGATAAAGTCTAAGAAAACAGATTTGATGGCATCTAAATCCTGATAAAAGTCCAGGTGTTCGCGATCAATATTGGTTACGACCGCTATGGTCGGGGAATATTTTAAAAATGATCCGTCGCTTTCATCGGCTTCGGCCACAATAAAATCACCCTGGCCCAGCACCGCATTGGTACCGACGCTTTTCAGCTTGCCGCCGATGACCACCGTCGGGTCCAGGCCGCCCTGGGCCAATACCGAGGCCACGATAGAGGTGGTGGTGGTCTTGCCGTGCGCACCGGCTATGGCAATGCTGTATTTTAGCCGCATCAGCTCGGCCAGCATCTCCGCGCGCGGGATTACCGGAATGGATGCCTGTTTGGCTGCCAGCACCTCAGGGTTGTCATGTCCGACGGCCGAAGATGTCACCACAACATCGGCGCCGCTGATATGATCTGCGTGATGGCCGACAAAGACAGTGCCGCCCAACGTTTTGAGATTTGCGGTAATATCAGATGCCTTCAAATCCGAGCCCGATACTTTATAGCCCAGATTGAGAAGCAATTCGGCTATGCCGCTCATTCCGATACCGCCGATTCCCACAAAATGGATGTGATATTTTTTTAGATACATTTTCGTGTTCCGGGTTCCGGGTTACGCGTTACGCGTTTCGGGTTACAGTTTCTATACTTAACAATAAGTCATCATTGGTTTTCGTTCTGTGGGAGCGGCTTTCCAGCCGCGATTTTAGTAGCTTGTCGACTAATCTGATCGTGGCTGAAAGCCACTCCCACCAAACTTTGATTTGCATTTTTAAGAATCCAGTCTCGTCGAGCATCGAGTATCGAGTATCCAGCATCGAGTATCGAGCATCCAGCATCCAGCATCGAGCATCGAGCATCCAGCATCCAGCATCGAGCATCCAGTATCGAGCATCGAGCATCGAGTATCGAGCATCGAGCATCCAGCATCGAG
>JAIVWA010000073.1:0-12132 GCA_049190255.1 Gammaproteobacteria bacterium
ACACCCATGTGTGTGAGGCATATAATAAAGCATTATGAGTCAGGAGGTGAGTCATGACACAAATTACCTTGCGTGGGCTGGAGCCGGAAATCGAACGCACCATACGAAGGATGGCAAAAAAAAGCGGTAAATCCCTTAACCGTGTTGCCCTGGATATGATTAACAAGTCTATGGGATCAGATAAAAGGCCACCGGCGGATTCATTGAGAAAACTTGCAGGTGGCTGGAGTGAGAAAGATGCTGTGGAGTTTCTCGAATCCATTAAATCCTGTGATCAAATTGATGAGGAGCTGTGGACGTGAAAATCATGCTGGATACAAGCGCATATGTGGGATTCAAACGTAATGCTCCAGAGGCAGTGGAAGTTATTGTAAAGGCTGAATTGATATTGTTTTCTCCGATTGTCCTGGGAGAACTCATGTTTGGGTTTCGCAACGGTACGCAATTTAAAAAGAACATGGTCGACCTTAACAGTTTTTTGGAGCATGAGGCTGTAAAGCTGGCGCAAATCGGAAAAATAACTTCCGACCGCTATTCAAGAATCGCAGCTCAACTTAAGCAGCAGGGAACACCAATTCCCACCAATGACATATGGATCGCGGCACAAACGATGGAACAAGGCGCAGAACTTATCACAGCAGATCAACATTTTGAGAAAATTAGTGGTCTTGTTTACTCGAAATTATAAATGACCAGAAAATTTCAACTTAATAAAATTAAGGAGTCTCAAAAATGAAAGAGCGGGACCGTTATTTAAAAATCGTTGAATGGTCTGAAGAAGACCAATGCTATATTGGTTCTGTGCCAGGCTGGATTGGCAAATGCTGTCATGGAGACAATGAAGAAAAAGTTTATCGAAAACTATGTCAAATTGTTGATGAATGGATTGGGATCTACGCCAAAGACGGTCGGCCTCTTCCACCGCCGACAGCAGGTAAGAAATATTCTGGAAAGTTCCAGCTACGTTTAGGCAGTGAGTTACATCAAGCTCTGGCGATCCGTGCCATGCAAAAAGGAGACAGCTTGAATAATTTTTGTATAAAATCGCTTAAGAAATCACTTTCAAAATCTGATAATGTCCCTTGATGCCAAAAAATTCAAACGAGAAGCATATCAAGCTATGGACGCCCGCTACCTACCGCATTGAAGTCGAAGGGCATTTGGCTGCATCATGGTCCGATCGCCTGGCCGGTAGGCGTATCACCGCACGCAAATGATTGGATATCGTAACGAAACTTAAACCAATCATCATGGCCGCAGCACTTTATAGAATCTTTCCGCCATAATTTTGTATCCGGCATCATTTGGATGAATCGGGTCGCTCATTAATTTACGGTTTCCCATGATGCCTTCGAGGATGTTGGGGATCAGAGTGGCGCCGGTCTCATCGGCCAATTTTTTATAACCCCTTCCAAAACCGCGATCTCTAAATGGAATATACAGTCCGCCGATAATGACCTGTGCACCCTGCTCCTGAATCGATTCGACAATTACTTTTAAGTTCTCAAAGGCGACATCTTTGGCAATGCCGTTTTTCAAATCATTGCCGCCCAGGGTGATCAGAACGAGATCAGGCGAGTATGATAAGACATCCCGCTCAAGTCGCTGCAGCGCACGGGCCGTTGTATCACCGGGCAGGCCGGCATTAATCACCGGTCTGGAAATCATCTTCGACAACTGCGACGGATAATCCTTGCCCCTGGATGCCCCGGTTCCGTGGGTCAGGCTGTCACCAAAGCAGATTATCTTTTCGCCGACGGAACCATTGCTGAAGTCTTGATGGGTAGATGTCAGGAATTTATACCCCAGCAATAAGACTAAGCCTGCTAAAATAAAATAGATTAGCTTTTTCATTTCCTGCTGAATGCTCGCTATCAATCGCGGCTAAAAGCCGCTCCCACCGGTATACTTTGTACGTAGGAGGAGCTTCCAGCCAGAAGCTTAAATGATCCAAAAAAATTGTATCTTGTTTCACCACAGTGCTTAAAAAGCTTTTTAATAGAGTTGTCAGATGCTTCGTCGGATCGGATACACCGGTGGTTCTTCTTTGGTTTTCCAGTGCACGACAAAAATTCCGGATACGATGAAAACGAGCGCCAGCACGATCTTGATCGTAATCGGCTCACCCAGAACCAGGCCCCCGAGGGCCACCCCGGCGATCGGCATGATGAAGATAAAGGCATGCAGGGATACGGCACCGTATTTCTTGAGCATGGTGTTCCAGGCCACAAAGCCGAAGGATGCCGTAATCAGGCTCTGGTAGAGCAATGCACCGATGACCGGAGCATCCAGATGGAAAACCATGGCATCGTCCCAAAGCAAGGCTTCGATAAGAAAGAAGGGGACTGAAAACAGGGCTGAGTACATCACTATTTGAAACGGACTGAAGGTTCCGATCACCCGCTTTAAATAGACGGTCGAACATGACCATATAACAACGGCCAAAAGGATGATGAGATCTCCGGTTCGAATACCGGCGCTAAGGTCTTTGTCATCTAAAAACATGAAAACCACCCCGGAAAAGCCCAGAAGGATCCCAAAAAATTTCCGTTTGTTGATCCGATCCCCCGCAATAAAGAAATGAGCCAGAAATAAAATAAAAAACGGCAGTAGATTCGCCAGCAGCGTACCGCGGGAGGCGTTGGATTTACTGAGCCCCAGGTAGAATAATGACAGCTGGATTGTAAACAGTGAGGCAAGAATCAACACCTGACGAAGTTGACCTTTTTTCAAAGCAGTGTTCTGTCCGGTGATTTTAGCCCACAGAAAAATGGCAACGGCGGCAATACCGAATCGAATGGCGGCCGTGGTAAAAACACCCAGGCCTGAAAAGGTTATTTTTATGGCAACGGCGTTAGACCCGAAAAGAATGCACAAAAATATCGCAGAAAGGCCGGCGGCAAATGTGAGTTCTTCGTTCGACGGTTGATGTTCGGACATTGCAACGAGATCTCCGGAAAACTGCAGTTTATACCGCTTTCCATAATTATGTTCCGAAATACGGAATTGCGGTATAAGTGGTTGTAGAAAAAAACGTTGGAATACCGCAATGTTTTTTGACAACCTCTATAGGTCCAAAAAGAATTGTTGTATTTACACTACTCAGAAGTGCTTGGCAAGGAGATACCACCGTTTACTAATGCGATCATTTTAATTTAGACCTATCCAATGAAAACTTTGACAAAAAAATACGATTATGAAAAGGTGCAAAACTGGATAACGAGGTCTCGACTCATGGATCACAACCTAAAACGATTCAATTCAACCCCGCTGGAGTATCTCTCCGAAGAACAAATGGGTGACATCCACTCTGCCGCCCTTGATCTTTTGGAAGATTGTGGATCGGTGATCCATCATGAAAAATCAATAGACCTGTTGCACAAAGCCGGCGCCCGTGTAAAGGACGACAAGCACGTGTTCATCCCCGGAGGCCTGGTGGAATCGGCCATCCGATCTGCTCCCTCAAGAGTCACCATTTATGACAGAAACGGACGGCCTGCCATGTTTCTGGAGGGACGCAACGTTTATTACGGCACCGGTTCCGACTGCCCGTATCTGCTGGACAGTTTCAGCGGTGAGCGCAGAGAATTTTTATCCGGAGATGTTGAAGATGCCGTCAAATTGGTGGATGCCCTGCCCAACATTGACTTTACCATGTCCAACGGATTGGCGCCTGATTTTCCAAGTGACCTGCAATACCAGTATAAATACGCCATCATGATTCGCAATTCAACCAAACCGCAGGTGATTACCGCAGCCGACAAGACATCCTTGAACGATATTGTGGATATCGCGGCGGCGGCGGTCGGCGGGCGTGAAGAACTCAGCCGCAAACCCATCTTTGTATTGTATGACGAACCGACCTCACCCCTGGTGCATATCAGTGAAGCCATGGAAAAGCTGATGTTCATGGCGCAACATAATCTGCCCACCAACTATTCTCCGGGCATCATGGCGGGCGGAACAAGCCCGGTCACCATGGCCGGCGCCATTGCCCAGGCCAACGCCGAAATTCTGGCCGGGCTCGTTATTCATCAGTTGACCAATTCGGGTGCCCCTTTTATTTTCGGTGCCGGCATGTCTCCCATGGACATGCAGAGCATGCAGCCCACCTACTCAGCTCCTGAAGCCATGATGACCCAGGCGGGCCTGTGCCAAATCGGTCGCTGTCTGTACGAACTTCCGACCTGGGGGTTTGGCGGCTGCAGCGCCTCCAAGCTGGCCGACGAGCAGGCGGTCAATGAGGCGGCGACCTATATCATGATGGCCGGATGGGCGGGCACCAACCTCGTGCATGATGTCGGGTACCTGGAATTCGGGCTCACTTATTCCTTCGACCTGCTGGTGATGTGCGATGAATTCATCGGCCAGGTCAGACGCATGATGGAAGGCATCCGGGTTGACAAGGAAAATCTGGCCATCGACAGTATCAAGCGCGTCGGCCCCGGTGGGCATTTTCTCAGTGATGACCACACGCTGGATCATTTCCGTGAAAACTGGCAGCCCGATTTAACCGACCGCAGGACATACGAAGACTGGAAAACCCGGGGCGCCAAAAGCATGGGACAACTGGCCAAGGAAAAAGTCAGGAAAATTAAGGAAAGCCATCAACCGCAGCCGCTGTTACCGGAAGTCGATGCCGAGATAGATAAGATATTAGAAAGGGCCAAAAAATAGTTATTCGTTATTTGTTATTGGAGGACTTATCATGAGTGAAGAAAAACCCTTTTTTATGCGGGATCCATGGAAATATAATCCTGACGCTCAACGGACGGGACGAACGGATAGCCAGCATGGCTTTGACACCCGGGCGTTGCACGCCGGGTTTCATCCCTTACAGGATCTGGAACAGGCGCTATCAAAATAGCTGATAGCTGATATGAAAACGAATAGTATTGCTAAAAGAAGGTTGCATTGAGCTATAACTTCTAGGTTATGAGCTATTGATGGAGGAATCAAAGTGAGCAAAAAGTATGACATCATCATCATCGGTGCCGGTGTGATCGGTGCCGCTATCGCCTTCGAGCTGGCCAAAAAAGGCTATAAAACACTTAATGTCGACCGGCTGCCTTCGGCCGGTTACGGCTCGACTTCCGGCTCCTGTGCCGTCATCCGGTTCCATTACTCCACCCCGGACGGCGTGGCCACGGCCCGGGAAGGATATTATTACTGGATCAACTGGCCCGAATATCTGAAGGCCGGAGACGAGCTCGGCCTGGTAAATTACATTAATACCGGCTGTCTGGTGATAAAAACCGAGCTCAACCAATACCTCAAAAATGTCATGACCAGTCTTGAAGACCTGGGGATTGATTATGAGGAACTGGATATAAAAGGAATTGAAAAGAAATTTCCATTTCTGGATACCCGCAAATATTTTCCGGTCAAATTGCCCGATGACCCTGGCTTTGCAGGACCCACCGGCGAGTCTGTGGACGGAGCCATATTAATTCCTGAATCGGGCTATATCTCCGATCCCCAGCTTTCCACCCACAATCTCCAGCGGGCGGCTGAAGCCAAGGGCGGCGAGTTTATGTTCAATGCCGAAGTGGTCGAGATTGGCAGGAAAGACGGTCGGGTTGCCGGTGTTATGCTGAAAGATGGAACCCGGATTGATGCGCCGATCGTCGTTAATGTCGCCGGCCCGCATTCCTATATCATCAACCGCATGGCCGGCGTGGAAGACGGCATGAATATCAAGACCCGGGCCCTGCGCCAGGAAGTCTGCCATGTCCCTCCCCCCGATGGTATGGATTACCAGCAGGAAGGGGTGATGATCTCAGACGGCGATATCGGCTGCTATTCCCGGCCCGAGACGGGCAACCACATTCTGGTGGGTTCGGAGGACCCGGCCTGTGACGAACGCGAATGGGTGGATCCGGACAACTATGACAAAAACTTCTCCCAGCAGTGGACGGCCCAGGTTTTGCGGGAAGCGCAACGCATTAAGGGACTGCGGGTACCGAATCAAATGCAGGGAGTGGTAGATCTTTACGACGTTTCAGACGACTGGATTCCCATTTACGACCAATCGGATCTGCCCGGTTTTTACATGGCCGTCGGTACTTCCGGTAACCAGTATAAAAATGCCCCCGTGGTGGGGGCAATGATGGCTGAGCTGATCGATAAGGTGGAAGCCGGATGCGACCATGACAGCAACCCGGTACAATTCTTTATGAAATATACCGGACGGACCTTTAATATGGGCTTCTATTCCCGTCTCCGAGAAATCAATCCGGACAGTAGTTTTTCGGTGGTCGGCTGACCTGCCGACAAGTTAGGCTGCGGCGATCTTTTTGGCCTCTGAGGCTGCGGCATCAATTCCGTTGCCGTCCAGCTCCGTTAGCACCGCATCCAGCCCGGCAGACAGATCCGTCTTAATTCCCTGAACTGCCAGGGCGCGGCTGATGGTGGGTATGAAAAATAAAACATTGTCGGCCGAAGAGGAATACCCCATCAGCCCCACGCGCCAGACCTTGCCGGCCAGGGACCCGAACCCGCCCCCGATATCCAGCTTGAATTTTTCCAGCAGGTAGCGTCTCAATTTCAGATCGTCCACCCCATCGGGTATCACAACCGTATTCAGGGTCGGCAACCGGTATGGTTGGTCGACAAGCATCTTGAGACCCAGGGCTTCAATACCCGCCACCAGGGCCTTGTGGTTCTTTAAATGGCGTGTAAACCGCACGTGCAGGCCTTCCTCGTGGATCAGCAGCAAGGCTTCCAGCAGTGCATAATTAAGGGTGCTCGAGCTGGTGTGATGGTAAACGCGCTCATTGCCCCAGTATTTTTCAATCAACGATAGGTCCAGGTACCAGCTGCGCACGGCACTTTTGCGATTTTTGACTATTTCAACGGCCCGATCACTGAAAGTGATGGGAGCAAGGCCGGGCGGGCATCCGATACATTTCTGCGAACAGCTGAAACAGACATCGACCCCCCATTTGTCCACCTTGATTTCGATCCCGCCCAGGGAAGAGACCGTGTCCAGAAGAAGCATGGTGTCGTATTCCTTGGCCAGCCGGGCGATGTCGTCCATGGGCTGGAGGACACCGGTGGATGTTTCGGCGTGTACCACTGTCATCAATTTATAGGAAGCCTGTTTTAAAGCGTCTTCCACGCGTTGTGGATCGATGGGTTTACCCCAATCTTCTTCAAGGACCGTAATCTCAGCCTCCTGGCGTTCTGCCATCTGGCGGACACGATCTCCGAAATAGCCATGGACACAGACCAGCACCCGATCACCCGGCTCGAGAAGATTGGCCACAGCCGCCTCCATACCTGAGCTGCCGGTGCCCGGCATGGCGTTGGTGATGCCGCCTGTTCTTCCGAAAACCGACGGCAGCAGCTCACCGATGCGGTCTAAAACCTTGAGATACACCGGGTCCATGTACCCGATAACCGGAGAGGACAGGGCTTTGTATACCCGCGGATGAACATCCAGCGGCCCCGGTCCCATTAGTCTGCGCAAAGGTGCTTCCTGAGGTTGCAAATTCAGTTCTTTCATGGCTTAATTTCCTCGATTCTGTATTTTTTTACCGCTATAACCTGATGGGCATGGCAAGGATCAACAGGTTAAGGTGGTGCTTATAATGGATTCGGATGGGAGTGTCAAGAAAATCAATCGGAGGTCCAGGTTAATGTCAAAGTAAATCCCAAACCAGTTGAATCTAAATTTTTATAGGACAAAAAAATTACAAATCCCAAGCACCAAATTATGTTACCGTTCAGGGTTCAAAGGTTCAAGCTTCAGGGTTAATGAAACAATGAACCGCAGAATATCGAATATTGAACCGCAGAATATCGAAGGAAGGAATTGCTGTCTATTTTATTAAGACAGAGCGGAATTTGTTACAGGTATAAAACTGCAAAAATGGGATGGTATAGAGATCCCAATGATTGGATATTAAAATCGGAATGGTTCGGTCTTTTCTTTGTAAATAGGTTAGAGCGAAGCGATTCCATCCTTCGTCATTCGATATTCGAAATTCTGCGGTTCTGCGGTTCTTTGTTTCATTAACCTTGAACGCTGAACCCTGAACCCTGAACCTTTGAACCGTAGACTTTTTTGGTATGAGGGATTTAAACAACTTCGTTTGGCAATAGGAAGATCAATCCGAGTTTTGTATATTACATTACATAAAAGACACAACCCTAGATGTCTTTAGTATCTCCATTGGCCGCTGCCTTCAGCTTTCCGGTTAGCGCCGGAATGATTTCGAAAAAATCGGCAACCACAAAATAATCACATCGTTTCATGATGGCGGCTTCTGCGTCCCTGTTGATGGCAATGATCATGGCGGCCGTTTTCATTCCGGCAAAGTGCTGCACCGATCCGGAAATACCGCAGGCAATATAAACCTTGGGACTCACCGTTTTGCCGGTCTGCCCCACCTGCATGGCATAGGGCACCCAACCCTCGTCCACGGCCACCCGGGATGCGCCCACGGCTGCCCCCATCATTTCGGCGCATTCAAAGAGGACATTGAAATTTTTTGAATTTTCCAGGCCGCGGCCACCCGCAAGGATGACATCCGCCTCGGTCAGATCAACGCTGCTGGAATCACCCTGTTTGATTTCTTTTACCGTCAAGCCCCTCTTTTTAATTTCAGCCGGAAAAGAGACCACGTCAGCCCGGCATGGGGCGGGTGACGCTTCAATGGCATTGGGCCGGATGCCGTAAACGTGGAAGGCGCCCTCGGTTTTCAGGGTGGCAATGGCTCTTCCGGAAAACTGAGATTTCTGCACGGTATGCTCATTAAGGTTAACCGCCGAACAGTCCATTACCAGCGGGGCATTCAGGCCGGCGGCAATTCTGGCAAGCAAATTTTGGCCCTGAATGCTGGCAAGCCCCAGTAAAGTGTTGATGCCAAAGTGAACCATGGCCTGGCTGACGGCCTGAGACCAGGAAACCGGATTGTAATCGACGGGCGTACCTTCGGATTTGATTTCCACGATTTTATGAATACCGTAACTCTGGAGCACGCTTGGGTCGTCGTCACCCAATGCACCCAACAAAAAAGCGTAAATCTTTCGATCGTCACCCCGGGCAGCTGTTATGACACCGAAGTTTGCTTTTTTGATCTCACCGTTTTTGGTTTCAATCAATATACCGATTTTTTGCATACGCCTTTTTTCTTCCAACCCAATGTCATTAACTTAAGGATTGGTGTAACCTCTGTGGGAGCGGCTTTCCAGCCGCGATTAAGCAATCACAGCTTTAGAGCGACTTCTTTTCGTGGCTGGAAAGCCACTCCCACGAAAAGTTGACGCTAAATTAATGACATTCTCTTCCAACCTATTAACGAATAACCACAAGTTAGGGGCTTCGCCCCAATTAGAATAGTTATAGAAATTCCGAGACGGCGAATTACCCGATTGAACGTTTTGCCTCAAGCGGGCAACACCTTGGCTTCTTCCTGCAGAATCCTGACAATTTCCCCGGCGACTTCATCCGGCGTGCCTGTTAGTTCTCTGGCCTGGCGCGCTTGGACGGCGGGTTTTAATTCGAGGATTTCAACCCGGCCCTGTGGTCCTTCGAAGTTGAGGTCTTTCAAATCAATCTGTTTTATTTCCTTTTTCCTGGCTTTCATAATGGCCGGCAGGGTGGGATAATTCGGTTTGTTGAGACTTTTGCCGGTGCCGATTACGCAGGGCCGCGACATTTCGACAACTTCCCTGGCTCCGGCTTCCAGCTCGTATTCCACAATGACGGTATCCGGCTCCAGCGACAAGGAGACCACATTGGATGCCGCCGGTATGCCGAAATTGGCCGCCAGCCGGTACATGGTTTGAAATCCCTCGCTGTCGATGGACTCCTTGCCGGTAAAAATAATACCCGGCTTGCCATCCAATTCAATCGCCGCCTTTAATGCGGCCGCGGTAACCATGCTGTCCGGATGGTCATCGGTTTTGATAAAAATCCCGCGGTCAGCCCCCATGGCCAGTGCGGACTGCAATGTGGCCTCGGCCGCCTGTTGGCCCAGGGTCACCGCGATGACTTCTGCGTCGCCGACATCCCGTTTAATCCGGGCAGCTTCTTCAACCGCGTTTTCGTCATAGGGATTCATGATAAAGGTAACTCTTTCATCAATCCGGTTTTTCCCCAGGATGGTAATCCGGGCGGCGGTATCGGGTACGTGCTTTACGCACACATAGATTTGCATAGGTAGTTCACTGCGTGATTGGTCAATTGGTAGAAATGTACGGGTTGCGGGTTGCGGGTTCAGAGGAGCGGATTATCCGCCCTCGTCGTCGTACTCGTCCTCGTCCATCGTCCTCGAAAAAATACCGATTCACGAGAAACGAGCACGAGGACGAAAAGGAGTCGGCACTTGCAACCCGTAACGCGTAACTCGTAACCGGGTTAGTTAATTAGTGCCTGAACGAAAAGTCGGCGTTTTGCGAGTCAACCGATTGGCTCGCGGGTATTTCATTAAATTACTAGCGGTCAGAATGATGATAGCCAATAAAAATTCAAATTTTGAGCAGCATTTTTAAAAACTGGACATACTTCTCCGTTCGTTTTTTTCTTTGAAGCAGGTTGATTCTTTTATGCTGCTTTGCGTCGCTTTTGCCGTTTTAGTTCTTTTTGCTGAATCAGGTGACCCAATATCTGTATATTTCGTGCTAATACCGATAACGCTACGTAGCGTTTAAATCCGTAAAGACCATGATCCAGGCAGCGATCCAAGCCATGATTTTCTAAGGCATTGATGCAAGACTCAACTGCCGAATGCTTGCGCCGGGATTCAACAAATTGGTCCGACTGTTCTACTTTTTTGTCTTTGGCGGATAATCGACCCTTTTTGGGTAAAATGACGTAATCCAATATATTGGCTAACTCTGTTTTATTGTCAGGGCTATAAAAACCTTTGTCAAAACTGCAACCGGCAAGATTGGCGAATCGATCCTTGGCCCCTTGAGTCATGGCAACAGCTACCTTATTATCGGTCTGTTGCTCCAATACCTGGTGATGAAGAATGAAACCGTACTGATCTTTTAGCACGCAAACCATTAAGCCTAACTCTTGCGGTACGCCGGCTTTACCCTTGCTGATCCACTCGGTGTGCGGTTGAAAAATTGAAAAAACTTTTTCTTCGTGCGGTATCTTCTCGTCTAAAACGACTCTTGTATGGATTTGATTGATTTGTCGCTCGGCATGACGAATATATTGTTCAATGACACTGAGTCTTAGATCCTGGGACATCGATAAGATCCCAATCTCTCGTAGAATACGGATTGTCTCTTTGGCTCTTAACACATAACCCTGGCATACGTTGATATATTTTTGATGCTCGCTGACAATGAATTGATCTCTTTTTTGCTTTTTAACTTCATCCTTTGAGCTGGAGCGCTTCAGCCTTTGAATACCACGCAGTAAGCGTTTGGCTTTCGTTATATTATGATGACTCTGACGCCAGGCCGTAATGCCGATCTCAGAGCAGATAATTGCAGTCAGGCTAATCGTTTTGCGTATGGCATCGAAAAGCAGATTGGTGTCAGTTGGGTAGTGCACATCGGTTTCAACTACAAAGGAATCACAACTGCCCTTTAATTTGTGATCTTTGTTTGTCGTAATAAGGCTATGGCCGGCTTTAACCACAACTTGATTTATCTCATCGAGTATCGGCGGGGTCAGTAAAGCAATATTATCCCTGATGGTCTGCAGGGCATAATTGGATCCTAAATCAGTTTCTCTGTGCCCGAGCATTTGACGTAATTTATGGTGATTGTTGGCCATCTCATGAACTTTGTCATAATCCCAGTTGCAGTTTAAACGCAAGGTGCCTAAAACCAGTATCTTCCACAGATCCATGCCGGGTCGGCCGCTTTCATGGCTTTTTTTCGGCACGATCTGTTTTATAACTTTGAAAACTTTCTCGCGTATCGACGGTCTACGATAGATGTGTTGCAGCCCCATCAGCAGCTTGGGTATTTCATCTCGAGATTGAAGATCAAATTTAAGGTTGGCGATGTCTTTTTCCCAAAATTCCATTTGCAAATCGATGATTTTTCGCATAGATTATTCCCACGAAGATTTTTCGGATTTGACTCGTTTTTTCTTTTCTACTTTGCGGGTAGAAAATCGGTATTTACTGTTAATTCAACAATATAACTACCGTCAACGAG
>JAIVWA010000074.1:0-12075 GCA_049190255.1 Gammaproteobacteria bacterium
GTTTTGACATAAAATGTCAAAAATTAACAATTAAGATACTAATACGGGTAAAGCAAGGAAGCTGGGAAGTTGGGAAATTGGGAAGCAAAGAGGATATATAAAAACATCTCCCCCTTCAAGCCTCCCGGCATTCCAACTTTCAAGCCTCCTGGCCTTCCGGCCTTCCAGCATTTTCATCTGACTCATTGGCGCTCATAACGGCTTCAACGACTTTCTTGTACCCTGTGCAGCGACAGAGATTTCCGGCCATCTTTCTCTTAATCACGTCCTCGGTGGGATTTTCTTCCTCATTGAGAATAGCCTTGGCGGTCAGTATCATCCCCGGCGTGCAGAATCCGCATTGAAGCCCGCCTTTTTCAACAAAACTGCTCTGCAGCGGATGCAGTTCACCGCCTTCGGCCAACCCTTCTATCGTTAAGATATCTTTACCGCGCGCATCGATGGCCAGCATCACGCAGGATAAATAGGCCTCACCGTTGATCAGAACAGTACAGGCCCCGCAGGCGCCAAGATCACATCCACGCTTGGTGCCCATTAAACCCAGTTTGTCCCTCAGTACTTCAAGCAGGGTGTTGTTGGGAGAAACCACCACATCATAGGTATCGCCGTTAATGCTTAGCTCGATCGCCCGTTTCATTATGCTGACCTCCTTTTCGCCCGGCTCACCGCGGTTTTAAGTAACAACCCCATCATTTTTCGTTTATATGAAGGCGAATAGACCGATGTTTTAACCGGTTTGGCCTCTTTGGCCGCAAGGTCGCAGGCTCTATCAAGGATCTCCCCGCTGACATCATGCCCATTTAAAGCTGCTTCAACCTGGTGTCCCCTGACCGGTCTACGATCTACGGCCGTAAACGCCACCCGGTATTGTTTGTTCTCCCGTGATGCCCAATAGGCGGTTCCCACAATGGGGAAATCGATGCTTTCCCGATTTGCAAATTTTGTATAACTGCCAATGCCATCCATAGCCTCCCGGGGGATGATGATCTCAGTCACGATCTCTGCGGCACTCAACTTTAGCGGCACCTTCCCATCGCCGGAATAAAAATCTTCGAGCAAAACCTCCCTTGCACCTTTGGGGCCGGTTATTGCGATCCTGGCATTGAGTACGAGCAGTGCCGGAGCCACATCCCCGCAATAGCTTGAATAGCAAATCTCCTTTTTGTTCACGACATGGCAGATCTCACCACCGGCCTTAAAGCATGTCGGGTTGGAACTTCGCCACCACCGGGATTGATTAAAAAACTTGCACCGGTTTTGCTGACAAATATTTCCCGCCAGGGTGCCCATGGTTTGATGATGATAGGAGCCCACCGCCGCTGCCGCTTCGGCTAAACCGGGCAGTTTTTCAAGGATCAGCGCGGTCTGATAAATGCGCTTGAGAGTCGTGAGGCCGCCCAGGCGAAGGTTGCCGTTATCCTGCCGGACATAGTCCAAATCCTCAATGCCCTTTATATTGACAAGCGTGGTTGGCGTTTCGACCCTGTGTTTCATATTGATCAACAGGTCGGTTCCCCCGGCCAGTATTTTAGCCAAAGGTTCATTTTTTAGGATGGAGACCGCCTCATTAAGGTCTTGGGGCTCGAAATATTCGAATTTTGGTAGTCTCACCGCTGCCCTCCGTTTTGGAATGAAGAATGAAGATTGGTTTCACATTATGAAATTATATTTCAAATTCTTTCTAATCCAATAGCCCCGGAATTGTCAACAAGAAAATGGAAAGGAACCCTGAACCCTTGAACCCCTGAACCGTGAACCTCTGAACCTCTGAACCATAACTAACATTTGTATTGACCTTTACAATAAAATTGATATAGATTTCATTTAATAGATGGTAGGTTCATAATATGAAACAAACGAACGCACAAAATTCGATATATAAAGTGCAGGCGGTGGAACGGGCCTTGGATATTTTGGACTGCTTCAGTTTTCAGAACAGGGAATTGTCACTGTCCGCAATAGTCATTCGTACAGGGCTCAATAAAACTACTGTCAAACGCCTGATTTCAAATCTTACGACCCGCGGATATCTCCAGCAAAACCCACAAACCAAAACATATCAGCTCGGTATGCGTTTGTTCGAACTTGGCGGAATTGTTTTCTCCTCGTTCTCCTTGCGACGGGCTGCTGCCAATCCCATGAATCGTCTTCAGAGCGACACCGGCGCTACCGTTCTGCTGGGAGTTGGGATTGAAAATCAGCTGGTGTACATCGACAAACGCGAAGGAGATGGAATGATCCGAATCTCTTCGGACATCGGTTGGCGACGACCCCTGCACTACGGCATGCTGGGAATGGTATTGATGGCGAGTCTCGACCTCGGGGATGTCCGGGAAATTATATCAAAATATCCGCTGGAAGCCCATACGCTGTTTTCTATTACGGATGAAGATGCCTTCAGTCTGCGTTTGGAGCAAATTCGCGATCAGGGGTACGTTCTGGAAAAAGAAGAAGCCGTTGAAGGTGTCATTGGTATTGCTGCACCTGTAAAGGATTATACCCGCCAGGTTGTAGCGGCTCTGGGGATAGCATTACCTCTGGGTCAACGCCAGGTAAAGAAAAATCTGGATCGATTCGTGGGCCTTGTAAAAACAACGTGCGAGACCATTTCGTCTGATTTGGGATATCTCAAGATTTAGCCGTTCCTGGATCAGGGGTTCACGGTTCAAAGGTTCAAAGTTGATGTAAACCCCATGCGACACTTAATGAAATCCTTTGGCATTTTACGAGTTACGGGCTAGGGGTGGGTGGGAGTGGCTTTTAGCCACGATCATGCTACCTGACCGGGTTGATCGCGGCTGGAAAGCCGCTCCCACAACTAAAAAAGCTTATAAGATGAAAATCTACGATTCTCTATCCCTAGGACAGGTTTTAGAAAAAGCTGCGGTCGAATCTCCTGATAAAGTTGCAATTGTAGACGGAGACGCGCGAATAACGTATTCGGAACTAAACGCCAGGGCTGAAGCTTTGGCGGTCGGTCTTGCCGAAATGGGTTTTAAAAAAGGAGATCGGATCGCCATTTACATGAAAAACTCCCTGGAGCTGGTCGCGGCCTTTTACGCTCTGCAAAAGATAGGCGTTATCGTCGTCTGGATAAATGCCATTTATCGCATGCACGAAGCTGAATTCATCCTGAATAATTCAGGGGCCAGAGGGGTTTTTATTTTCAGCCAATGGGACGGTTATAATTATCTTGCTGAAATTTTAAAAATTCAAAAAGAAGTGCCCGAACTTGAATCCATTATTGTTGCGGGCAACGCAATGGGTGAAGGGGTTTATTCCTTTGAGGCCTTAATGGACAAAGGCAGTCAGCGAAAAGTCCCGGCTGTGCCCATCGATCCACAGGAAGATCTGTGCATGCTGCTGTATACCTCCGGCACCACGGGTAGGCCCAAGGGGGCAATGATCAGCCATTATGCCGCCGTCCGGGCCGGATGGGAATATTCATTGGGCCTGCAGGCGAACTCGAAAGATATTTTTATCGGCTTTTTGCCCATGAGCCACTCCTACGGGTGCGGATCTATTCTGATTCAACCCCTGTTGCTTCAAGCCACCGTTGTCCTGATGGATAAATTTGAGGTGGAAAAGGCGTTTCAACTCATCGACCGGGAAAAGGTCACCCTGCAGTTGGCCGCACCGCCGCACTATATCCTGGAACTCAATCACAACAGCCGGCCAAATTATGATCTCAGCTCGCTAAGAGCCGGTCTGATCGCCGGAATGATTGCACCGGAGGGCCTGATTACCCGGGTGGAAGAAGAGATGCAAATCTATCTGACATCCTTTTGGGGAGCATCCGAAGTCGGCCCGGGCCTGGGGACCATGTGTCCCTATCCTTCGCCCCTGGATATCAGGGAAAAATATATCGGGCGGCCAATTGCCGATACCCGTATGAGGGTGGTGGATCCGTCAACTCATGAAGAGCTGGAAGACGGACGGATCGGGGAGTTAACCCTGACCGGGTGGCATGTTATGAAGGGTTACTGGAAAAATCCTGAGGAGACTCGCAGACAAACTATCGATGGATGGCTATTTATGGGAGATCTGGCTTCCAGGGAAAAAGACGGCTACCTCAAAATTCATGGGCGCACAAAGGACATAGTCAATCGCGGGGGCTATAAAATTAACCCCCATGAACTCGAATGCCTGGTTGCTGATCATCCCAAAATTGAACAGGTTTGCATCGTCGCCACCCCCAACCCTGTTTTAGGCGAGTCGATCTGTGCCTGTGTGATCCCCACCGCAGGTCAAACGGTTACTCTGGGGGAAGTTCGTTCTATGATGAAAGACAAATTGGCCCCGCATAAACTACCCGATGAGCTTTGTATCATGGATGATTTCCCCAAACTTTCCGGTGGCGTAAAGATAAAAAAATTCGGTCAGGGCGGTCTGGCGCAACTGGCGGAAAAAGACGAAAATAGGCAAAAATATCGAAAGTAAGCGGGTCTGTGCATTTCCACTAAAAAATAGTTTCAGGGTGTTACACATTACATTGTCTCCTGTTAGAAAATCTGGCAAACGCAACATATTTATGACAACCGCTATAACTCCATAATGTCGGATACATTTATTTCGAGCATTTTCAAGCTTGCCAGTATACGAACCGTATTTCTGGCCAGAGAGGGGAAATCCTTTCCCATACGATCTAATTCCTCGGCCGCTTTCTTCATCAATACAATTTTATCGTTGATTGCATTCAAATCTATTCGGGTGTTCATCACCACCTCTTATTTTTCGGCTTTTGGCTTCCGCAAATCCTTGAAGCGTTTGGCTTTGACCTCGTATCTGGGGAGGGTATCGCAACCACAGATTTCAATATCATAGCGCAAATTGGTCTTTAATCGAAGTTGGTCGGCCAACTCGGATTCAATCAGCAGGCATTGGTCCTGGGCCTCATCCAGCACTTCCACCTTGAGCTGAATGCGTTCAACATCGCCGACTTTATCCACGATTACTTCGTATTCATCGCCCAGGCCGTCAACACTGCGAACAACTTCTTCAATGGCGGAAGGTGCCAGCAGGACCCCCTTGACTTTAGTGATATCATCAGCCCGGCCCACCACCCCGCCCTTGATTAACCTGGATGTTCGGCCACAGGGACAGGGTTCGGCCGCCCATTCGATAACATCTTTGGAGTCAAAACGCACACAGGGCTGGGCCTGGCGATCCAGAGCGGTAATGATCATCTTGCCGCGGCGGCCCGGCTCTTCAATGATCTCGCCGGTTTCTATATCTTCGATTTCCACCAGAAAAAGGGCTTCATTGACATGCATCCCGCCCGGCTGCTCCTGACACTCGAAGGACCAGGCGCCAATTTCAGTCGCCCCGGCATGATCATACACTTTGGCATTCCAGGCATCTTCCAGGCGCTTTTTAGTGCTGGGGATGCTGGCACCGCACTCGCCGGCACAGGTGATCTTGTTGATGGTCAATTGGGACGGATCGATGTCCATTTTCGCGCGTGCCGTCTCTGCCATCCCCAAAATATAGGTCGGCGTGCCCATCATGGCAGTGGCCCGTAATTCCTGGATTTTGAGAATACGGGCCTTGGTATCCAGCACGCCGCCCGGGATCACTTCACAACCGATCTTTTCAGCCGCATAGTGCCCGGCCCAGAAGGCCACAAAAATATTATAGCCAAAGGGAATAAACACACGGTCCCGGGGGCGATATCCCTGGGCCCAGAGAATATAGGACCAGCACTCCATCCACCATTCCCAGTCCTGCCAGGTATCCGGCTGATAGACGGGCTGGCCGGTGGTGCCGCTGGTCTGCCGGAATATCGTGACCTCTTCCAGGGGAACACAGAGGGCATCGCCGTAAGGAAACGGATCCTTGCCCTGAATGTCCCGCATCATGGATTTTTCTACGGTGGGAACCCGGCGGATATCTTCAAAGGAACGGATATCATCCGGTTTGATGCCGGCATCATCGTAGAGCTTGCGATGGAACTTGGAGTGATCGTAGGCCCATTGAAAGATCTTGCGGAACTTTTTAAGCTGCAGCCGACGAATTTTTTCCCGCGGCAATGTCTCCAGCACAGGGTTCCAATACATTGGATCAGCCATTTTGTGTCATCCTTAAGGGGACTATGCTTCTAATTGATATCTGATTGCAAATCGATAACGCATAGGGCGTAACGCATGGAGCATGGCGCAACCGCGCTGTCATTCATACCCTATCCCGTTTAATCTTGAGCGCTCACAGCGCTGCACATCAACTCAAACAACTCAATCAACCCAATCAACTCAATCAACTCCAACAATCCGAAATCCGCAATCTACAATCCGCAATCGAGAAACTCGTCTAGTACATCAAGTTAGGTAAAAACAGAATAATCTGGGGAACGAAAATCAGAATAACTATACCCACAACGACTGCAATCAAAAACGGTATGATGCCCTTGAAAATGGATTCCAGCGGGACGCCGCCGATAACGCTCTCGGCCACCCCGTACACCACATAAACATTGATTCCCACAGGCGGTGTGATCACCCCCATCTCGGTGACCATCACGATAATGATACCGAACCAGATAGGATCGTAGCCCAGATCGGTGACAATCGGGAAAAATATCGGAATGGTCAGCATCACTAACGCCAGGGCATCCATAAAACATCCCCCTATAAAATAAACCAGAACGATCATGCCCATGATCATATAGGGGGGCAAATCAAATCCCCCGATCCAGGAAGCAATGTTAAACGGAATTCGGGTGACGGCCAGGAATTTGCCAAAGACAACCGCACCGGCGATCAACAACAGGACCATGCACGATGTCCTGAGGGTCTCATATAGGGATTTGACAAACCCCTGCCAGGTAATCTGGCGCCTGATCAACGAAACCACCAGAACACCGAAGGCACCCACAGCAGCCGCCTCGGTCGGGGTGAAAA
Organism: Gammaproteobacteria bacterium; assembly: GCA_049190255.1. GTDB lineage: Bacteria > Desulfobacterota > Desulfobacteria > Desulfobacterales > JAFDCJ01 > JAFDCJ01. The sequence goes on from JAIVWA010000074.1 coordinate 6,897, forward strand.
ACCCGAAGAAAAGGCCGCCCATTACCAGACCAAATACGGCCAGGGTATCGATCAGGCCGGTAAGGGACCGAATTTTCTCCTTCCAGGTAAACGATTCACCCGGCGGGCCTTGCTCCGGAGAAAAGCGGCATAAGATATATATCGATATAATAAACAGGATGGTGACGAATATGGCCGGAATTATTCCGGCCACAAACAACTTGCCGATGGATTCTTCGGTCAAAACCCCGTACACGATCAGAACAACGCTGGGCGGCATGATCATTCCCAGACCGCCACCTGATGCCACGGAACCGGTTGCCAGCTCATCAGCGTATTTATAGCGTTTCATCTCCGGCAATCCCACCGTTGCCATGGTGGCCGCTGTGGCCGGGCTGGATCCGCAGACAGCCCCAAAAGCCGTGCAGGCCGACACCGTCGCCATGGCCAGTCCCCCCCGGATGCTGCCCAGGAATTTATAGGCCGTGTCGTATAACCGGCTGCTGATGCCGCTGTTAAACGCCAGCTGGCCCATGAAAATAAAAAGCGGTATGGTAGTCAGTCCGTAGGAAGAAAAAACATCGTAGATATTTCTGGAAAGAAGATTGAGCCCCCCTTTGAAGGAAATCATGATGCTGAAGCCCAGAAAACCGATCAGGGTCATGACGTAGGCCACCGGCATCCTTGAGAAAAAGATAAGGATCATCACAGCAATACCGATGATGCCGATCGTAGTGGGGCTCATTTAGATTTTAACTTTCTGATATTATTAATAATATCTCTTAGAATAATCAACGTGAACGTCAGCAGGCAGAGCGCTGTCACATAAATGACGACATGCTCGGGAAACTCAAGACTCATGGAAACTTCGCCCGATGCTTTCATGGTATTGGCATAAAGCGTCATCCGCCAGGTAACGATGGCAAACAGAATTAAGCTGATAATTCCAGTACAAATATCAATGAGGGTCTGGGTTTTCTCGGAAAACAACCGCACGAGAATCTCCACGCCGATATGACCCTGGACCTGATGGGTATAAGGCATGGCCATGACCACGGCCAGGGTGGCCATAAAACCCACAATTTCCACCGACCCGAAAATGGGATGGCCAAAGGCACGTCCGACTACATCGACGCAGGTCAACAGCATCATTCCTACCAGGCAGCCTGCACCCATGATTTTCATTTTATCCAGAACCCACTGGATGATGTTCCAGAACAAGGCCATTAGTCCAATATTCCATTTGGGGCGAAGCCCCTAACTTGTATGAAACTTCATGAAGTTAAAAGCGAACCGCAGAACCGAAGAATGTCGAATGTCGAATGTCGAAGGATGGAATCGCTTCGCTCAGTCATTTTTTATAAAATAGATAGAATACATTCCTTCGACATTCATTATTCGACATTCGATATTCGCTTTTTCAAAGTTTCTCTTTCGATCAGACTGGACGCTCGCGGCCAGAGGCGGTGCTTGGATGATACATCGATTTCTTAAAATCGGGTGGGCCCTTCGATATGGACCCACCCATCTAAAAATTTACTGCAGACTGTTCAGGGTTTTGATGGTGAAGTCAACGATCTCGGTGCCTTTGAAGCCCTTTTTGTTCATATTGGCTTTGTAATCTTCGATGATCGGTGCGACTGCTTTCTTCCACCGTTCACCTTCTTTGGCATCAAGCCCGATAATTTGACCGCCCTGGTTCAGGAAAAAGACAATGCCTTTGGCATCGCTGGTGTCCCAGGCCTCAGCGTGTTTGTCAATCCATTCCATGTTGATCTGCTCGATGATTTTTTGGTTGGCGGCCGATATGGAATTCCATTTATCCTTGTTCATGACCACAAAAAAAGAAGTGGTATAGGCGGCTGTAAAATCAGCGGTGCAATACCTGGTGACCTCTCCCAGCTTCCAGCCTTTGTTGGCCTCGAAAGGATAAACCGCACCATCCACCACGCCTTTTTGAAGCATTTGGTAGGTTTCCGGCATGGGCTTGGAAACCGGCGTGCCGCCCAGGGCCTTGACCACCAGCGCGCTGGTGCCATGTCCCCTGAACTTGAGCCCTTTCATGTCCTCCATCTTGCGTACCGGCTTGCTTTTGGTGTGGATGAGGCCCGGTCCATGGGCATGCAGATACATCACCTGGGTATCCATAAACTCTTTGGGCATAAATTTTTTATAGACCGCATTGATAACTTTGGTGGCCACCGTACCGCTGGTATATCCCAGGGGCAGATCAACGGCCGCCGTCACCGGAAATCGACCGCGGGTATAAGCTAAAACGGAAAATCCGACATCCGATATCCCTTCCACAACGCCGTCATAAACCTGTCGGGCCTTGGTCAATGTCTGGCCGGGAAAATATTCCACCACGACCTGTCCGTTGGTGCGTTTTTCGACCTCCTGACACCAGGCCTCAGCCAGTTTGCTCTGGATATGTCCGGGTGGAAAAAAATTGCTGTAGGTAAGTTTGAGGGTACCGGCGTCAGCGGTTACGGGGCTCATGAAACCCAATGTCAGCCCAACGCAGAGGATTAACATAATTGTAAAAATTTGTTTTTTCATTGTGCCTTCCTCCTTTCTCTGTTCGGGTTAATTGGTCAAGAAATGACCGAAGATGATTCTACATGTTTTGAGAAAACCTCCTGATGTGGTTAATATATAGCTACTTAATAGCTATTTGGTATGACGTCAATAAAAAATTCGGAATTTGTACCGCTTTCCATAATTATGTTCCGAAATACGGAATTGCGGTATAAGTGGTTGTAGATACGATACCTGATCTGAAATTCGATGAGTCATCAAGGTGTAAGGCGGAATCTTCCAACATGTCAAGTGATTTCTATCTTGCTGACAAAGCCGCTTTACGGCATAACACATTAGAATAAATAAAAAGGCGGACTTGATACCACCAATTTTTATGATATAGAGCATTGTAGATACCTGATTTTCTCAGAATAAAGAAAGGCTTAGTTTGTAACTCAATTCATAAGCCACCGGCTATGCCGGTGAGAATTTAAGAGGTTCTACCGTTACCGCGAGGGCATGTATCAAGGGTGCAAATCTGTCGGATAAAACAGAGATAAAAATGTCACGAAAATATTCGAGGTATAGCGGTAGCTGGTTAAAAGTATTACCTATCAAAAATTCTTTTTAATGGAGACGGACAATGGATCAAGAGGTCAAAGAGGCAATTCTGCGAGCAGTAAAAAAGGAGCCGTTCGCCCGGGCGCTAAATATGGAGTTGGTAAAATTGGAAAAAGGTCACTCGGTGGTGCATATGACCTATGAGCCTGAGAAAATGAACAACATCTATGACCGTGCCCACGGCGGGGCTCTGTTTGCATTGATTGACGAGGCTTTTGAAACCGCCGGTCAGACTGACGGCACCGTGGCCGTGGCCTTGAATGTGAACGTCACCTATGTTTCCAGTCCCAAACCCGGACTGCAGTTACGAGCAGAAGCACGCCGGGTGAGCCAGACCAGCAAAACAGCAAGCTACGACATCAAGGTCACCGATGAAAAGGGAAACCTGATTGCCCTGTGTCAGGCCCTGGCATTTGACACCGGCAAGCCGATACCGTTTCTTTGAAGGATAGAGGACAGAAGACAGAGAGCAGAGGGCAAAGTGAAGGCGGAAAATGAAATGAGTTGATTGCGGTATGAAATGGCTATCCCATTCGTTTGGGAGTATGGTCCATCGGCGATATATAGCTATATGCTATTTGTGGTTTGAGGGTATACGTTTACAGTATCTGACATTTTTTAGGGTCGATTATTTTGCATATACGTTGGAGATCATCAAAGGTCGGAACATAGAACTTACAGTTTTTCAGCCTCAACAATACAGTAAAACGGTTCGATATCTAGTTTTTCACTGAATTGAGTATATTCTGTCATTTTTAATCCACATCCCTTTAAAAATGATTCAACTGCTGCTTTAGGATCATTTGACATATCTATTCCAAATTTCCAAGGCTCTCCCATTTTTTCTATCATTCTCATGGATCTTTTAACTATTTTTGAGGTTTCACCTAATATGAATGCTTTGGAATAAAAGTCTTGAGCGATGATACATCCGTCTACACATAAATCAGCCATTTTCCTAAGTGTTTCTTTGACAATATCAGCTTCTAAATACAAAGAAACGCTTTGCCAAAGGAACAAAGTCTTTTTTGTTTTGTCAAAACCAGCTCCTAATAGTTTATCAACCCAAGATTCGTTTGAATAATCAACTGGGATATAGGTGATCCAATCATGCTTTATACCTGCTTTTTTCAATGTTTCAACTTTAACATTTAGTGTTTTAACCTGGTCGAGTTCAAAAACCTTTACTTTTTTTCCTTTTGTAAGTTGCAAAGCTATTAGATCAAAGCCAGCTCCAGGAATGACAATCTGCTCCATTTCATCAACATATTTTTCCATTATCCTGTCAAACATGAGCACCCGACGACCAGGACAGGAATATAAGGTCTCTTCACCTGGTTCATCAAGTTTTCCAAGCTTGGTGGTGAAACCAAATAACCGCTGGGAAATGATAAGAGCTCCCAAAGTTGACCACAAACCAAAATGTGATTCACATGGTAACTTTTTTATAAATGCAACAGAAAGGGGATCCGGTCTGGTGTTAAAATAATGCATGATCCACCTATATTGAAGCGCTTGAATTGCCGTGAAGGAGACACCCAGTTTCTTGCTTTTTCTCATTTCCTTGTAAATTGCATCTATTAGTCCAATAATAGCAAAAGGAATGAAGATTATTTGAATCGGTATATAAAGGATGATTTGAAAAAGCTTAATTAAGAAACGTAATATTCCGGGAAGCTGTTTTTTTGTGTTTTTATCTGTCAAAAGATCCTCCTACATAATGGATTATTCTAACTTTTCGCGCCATGGATGGGCAAGAAAACCGTCATAGACAAAATTTAGCAAAGCTATTGCGCCTAACATATGTATTAAACCGATTCTTGTTAATAATCGAGTCGGGGTCGAACTAAGTAAAAATATGCCTTTTGAACCGAGAAATGCTCGAAATCTATGAGGGATATAATTATATCTTGGCTGGTATAGCAAAAGTACTGATACATGGAGAATACATGCAAAATGGCTAAATTTCAGATATGTAGATGTAACCCCAACTTTTGCAAAAATTCAGATATCGTAATCTGATATCACAGATTTTGGAGGTCAGTCAATTCTACATAGA